>NZ_LWMU01000061.1 GCF_001639275.1 Methanobrevibacter oralis | reverse complement strand
TGCTTTAAATCAGCTTTAACTTCATGAATTTTAGAAAGTGGGATATCTTTATTAATATAAGCATTTCTACTCATATTACTATTTTAGTCACATTTAATATAAATATTTTTTGTCTAAAACTATACTTAAAAAACAACATAATCTTGAAATATCACAATCAATGTAATAGGAAACATTTTATTAAACTTTGATTATATTATTTGGTGATGAAAGATAGTTTTATTCTGGATATTACTTATTTGATAGTTTTTGGGTTAAAATTATGGTTTTTGGAACTATATTTTAGTGTTATTTGATGTTAAATTAAATACACTTCTTTTAGTTAAATTAGTCGAATCAGAAAATTCAGAGACTCTTTAACGATTTTTAGAGGAATCTTTAAGAAATCAAGACAAATTTTCAATTATAACAGATTTTAAAACACACTTATCTAGAAGATATTGATAAATTAAAAGTAAAACATGGTTTCTGCACATTTCATGTAAAAAACATAAATAAAAGATTTAAAGATTATTTTGATAAAAAATAACTTAAATGATGAAGAAATTGATGAATTAATTAATTTAAAACAAGATATTTTCAAAATATTAGATGCAAAAATCCTAAATGTAACTAAAAACTAAGAGATGAGTTAATTAATAAAAAATATTCTTAAAATCAGTTTATTATTAGAATTCTTTGGAAATTCATCATTCCTTACTTTAAAAAATTAACAACACATCTTTAAATAGCAATATTTCATCGACAAATAACAAAATTGAAAATATATTACAAAAAGTGTTTCCAAAACACATAAAAAAGATAATGAAAATAAAACAAGAACTTTTAAAAAAATTCATGCTAAAACTAAATTATTGGATACATAAATAATAAAAAACAATAAAATCAAACAAATTTTTGAAAGAACCGTTTGAAAGTACCGAAATATTTAAATAGGTCTAATTTATATACACATTAATTGTACAATATTTATTAAAAATATTGAAAAATTTATTACTATTTTTAATTAAAAAATAGTATATTCAAAAAAGTGGTTATGAATTATGTTATTTAAAAAGAACTTTTTGATAGTATTTGTGCTTTTCTTAGTTTTATTTTTAAGTTTAAGTTCGGTGTGTGCAACTGATAATAATACAGAGAACGATCCAGCGAATAATATATTAGAACAGGTTGTTTCAATTGATTCAACTGTTCAGAGTACTGGTGATGTTATTGGTGTTGGTGAAGATGATGATGAAACTAATGGAAATGATGATGATTTAAATGAAAGTGATGATGAAACTAATGAAACAGTTGAAGATTTAAATGAATCTAATGATACTTATGAGGAATTTTCTAATTTAACTGCTGAAAATATTGCTATTATTATGAATGATATTAAAAATTCTAATTCTGATAAATATTATTCTTTTATTAATTATTTAATTAATGAACATGGCTTTGAATTTCGCAGTGATTCTGTAGTTGGAGATGGTTATTTACTTTATGCTACAAGAAATTATATTGACAAATTATATAATGGTGGAAATTTTACTATTTCACCAAACGAAACATATTTTATTTCTACAAGTGAAAAAATGGGATGTTTTATTGATAATGATTATTATCAAGATATTATTTATTCACATGAAAATAATTATTACTTAGATGAAGAATACCTAAGTTGGCTAAAATCCAACTCAACATTATTAAAAATAAACATAACAATCCCCTCTGAATATTTAAATATTCCACAATTTGATAATATTAATGATTTTATCACTGGTTCTTATTTACCAAGCAAATATGATTCAAGAGAATTAGGTTATGTTACTCCTATTAAAAATCAGAACCAAAATGGATCTACGAGTAATTGTTGGGCTTTTGCATCTATAAGTGCTTTAGAAAGCTTTTTACTAAAATATGAAAAAACAACATACAACCTTTCAACAAAATGGGACTTATCAGAAAACCACCTAAAAAACATCATGAGCTCTAAAGGAAGAAATGGTACAGATATAGGAGTTAATGGTGGTGGAAATTTTTATATGGCTCTTGCTTATTTACTTCGTTGGAGTGGACCTGTAAATGAATCGGATGATATTTATGGATCTGGAGATAACTCAATTGAAAAATTAAATGTTTTAAAACATGTACAGGGAATACAACTAATACATCCACGAACATTTGCCTTAGATCTTTTAGAAATTAAAAATGCAGTTTATAATTATGGAAGCGTAGTAACTTCTCTATTTTGGGACACATCTTTTGAAAACAAAGAAAAATCAAATTACATATGTCTTCATGATTATGAGAAAGTTAAATATGCTATGTGGCATGCTATAACTATTGTTGGTTGGGATGATAATTACTCAGCATCTAATTTTAATAAATCTCTTAATGAAATGGGTGATGGGGCATTCATTGTTAAAAATAGTTATGGAAATAACTCTAAAGAAGGAGGATATTGGTATGTTTCATATTATGATAAAACACTAGCTTACAGTAAAATTTCTGATTTTGTAGGTTTTGCTTTTACCAATGTTGAAAATGTAACTAATTATGGAAATAACTACTATCATAATCCTTTAGGAATTACTGCATGGGCAGGTTTTTCTTCTAATAAAATTACTTTTGCTAATCAGTGGGTTGCTGAGAAAAATGAAACTTTAAAAGCATGTGGACTATACACTAGAGGACCATCAATTTGTGTTATTGACGTATCAATTAATGGAATTCATGTAGGGGACACTACTTTTGCTAATATTAATTATGCGGGATATCATACAATTAAACTATCAAATTTAATTAATGTAACTAAAGGTGAAACTTTTAGAATAGAAGTTCATTTAATTAATAATGGATTTAATGAAAATAAAATTATACCTTTAGAATACCCTGTTAATAATTCTTCTAAAATATACGCTAATGCTAATCAGTCTTTCATTTTGCTTAATATTAATGGAATCATCCAATGGATGGATACTACTAAAATTTGGTCTAATACTAATATTTGTCTTAATGCTTATACTGAGTGTAGGGATGCTTATGTTGAAACTAGGGTTCTTGCTAATAATTTGAATATGTTTTACACTACTAGTAATTCTTTAGTTGCTTATTTGTCAGATTTAAATGGTAATGCTTTAATAAATAAAATTATTATTTTTAATATTAATGGCAAATCTTATACTAAAATTACTGATAATAAGGGTAAGGTTTCTTTAAATATTAATCTTAATCCAGGATCTTATCGAACACTTATTAGTTTTAATGGAGATGATGTTTTTCATGAATCTAGTAAAGTTGTATATGTTAAAGTAAATAAAATAGTTCCTAAACTGATATTATCTCAATCTGGTTCGTATTACAAAGCTAAAACATTAACTGTTAAAGTTATTAATTCACATACTAACAAAGCAATGGGTAATGTAATGCTTTCTGTTAAATTTAATGATAAAAAGGTTAGTTTAAGAACTAATTCTAATGGAATTGCTACTTATAATGTTCCTTATGCTCCAGGAACTTATTCTGTAACTGTAACTACTGTTTCTACTAATACTTTAAGTGCACATTCTGCTAAGTTAAATGTTAAAATTAATAAAGTTACTAAGGTTGATATTTCCCTTACTAAGTTAACTACAACATATGATAGTGGTAAATATTTCCAAATCAAAGTTACTAAGGATTCCAAACCAATGATTGGGGTTAAGCTTAAAATTAAAGTATACACAGACAATAAATATAAAACAATCTCACTCACCACAAATAATGCAGGGATTGCTAAATATCATTGCTCTAAATTATCCATCGGAACTCATAAAGTAATCATAGAGAGTGGAGAACCAACTCAATACCTGCAAGCTGATTCAAAAACAAGTACGATAAAAATAAATAAAGCACCTACTATAGTAAATGCTAAAGATATAATTCATAAATACAAAGCAAACAAATATTTTACTGCTAATATTAAAAATAAAGTTACAGGAAAAACAATTACGGGAATAAAGGTTTTTCTTAAAGTTTTCACAGGAAAAAACTACAAAACATACACATTAACAACAAACGATAAAGGTACAATTTATTTAAATACAAAAATTTTAAGTGTAGGAACACATAAAGTTATTATAAGTTCTGCAAACAACAAATACACAATATCATGTACCAGAAATATAAAAATAATAAAATAAAAGGAGGATATAATAATGAATAAAATATTAATATCAACATTATTATTAATTATTTTAATATTCAGCATAGGATTAGTATCAGCTAATGAGAACATTAATGATACAATAATAGAAGACAATACTGATGCTCCAAATCTTTCTTATTTATCTAATATAGATAATGTTCCTTTAAAAAAAACAGGTGGAGTAGTTAGATATGTTAATGGAAGCACTTTTGAAGATATTCAAAAAACAATTAACATAGCAAACGATAATGATACCATTGTCCTTAATGGAACTTATAAAAGTACTGGTCATCAAATAATTGTTAATAAAAGCATAACAATCACAAGTGAAAATGGGCACAGTACTTTAGACGCTAATAAAAAATACAGAGCATTATACATACTTTCTGACAATGTAGTACTAAAAAACTTAAGAATAATAAATGGGAAAGTAAATGGGGGATATTTATCTATCTTGGAACCTTTAGAAAGTGGTCCTGGTGGTGCTATATATTGGAAAGGTAATAATGGAACTATAATCGCTTCATCAATATATAATAATGAATTTTATAGTGTAAGTTATGGTGGAAGTGGTGCTATTTATTGGGAAGGGGCAAACGGAACTATTCGAGATACATTTTTCTTCAATAACACAGGATATCATGGAATTATGGGTGCTGCTTCTCATTATAAGTTTTTAGAAGGTGTTGTTCATGGTGATTATATTGGAGATTTATATGATAATGATCCGTCTAAACCTGCTAGATTTTATTGTGTTGTTGTAAACTCTAAAGGACATTTAACTGCTAATAATCTTTCCATCAACTATGGAACAGCAGGTAATTTTCTTGTTAAATTTAGTTTAGGAGATATTCCATTTAAAGGAGACATTGTTAAAGTACACATATTTAAAAAAGGTTATGATAAAATATTTAACCTAACTATTGATGATAAGGGTTTAGGTGTTTTAAAGTTACCTGATAACTTAAATGATGGTATTTACAAGGTTGAATTAAGTAGTCATGATAAACTTTATAAGTATAGTGCTAATGCGATTATTAAAGTTAATAAAGTTCCAGCATTTATCCATGCTGATAATTTTAAAACCATATATAATTCAGGAAAATATTTCACCGTTGAACTTATGGATATAAAAAATTATTATTTCATTAGCAATGTTAAATTAGCATTAAAAGTCAATGGTAAAACATACTATGCAACTACAAATAAAAATGGAAAAGCCAAATTTAATGTATCAAAATGGAAAGCAGGAAACTATAAAGCTTATATTAATATTTTAAACAATTATAAATCACCAACCCAAAAGGTTAATATTAAAATCAATAAAATCCCCACAATTGTAAAAACAAATAAAATCACAGCAAAAATCCACAAAGACAAAAAATTAAACATCAAAATCATCAACAAAAAAACCAAAAAAGCAGTACCTTTTATTAAAATCAAAGTAAAATGCTTCACAGGAAAAAAATACAAAACATACACATTAATAACAGATGAAAAGGGACAAACTCACTTACACACATGTTGTTTAAAAGTCGGAACACATAAAGTAGTTATAAAATCAGCAAACCAAAATTACGCAATAAACAAAAACACTAAAATTAAAATAAAAAAATAAGGATTAAAACTTATATAATCCTTATTTTAACAATATTTATTATAACTGCATTTTTTTAAAACATAGATATTCTTATCTTTGTTTATTAATTTAGTTATTATAATAGTATTGATTAAGAGGGGTTATTTCATTGATGAATGGTAAAATATGAAATCTCTTTCAAAAACTTGTGTGATTTGAATTTTTTGTGGCATGAAAAATTTCTCTACTATTTATTATTTATTTTTAATTTAAAAGTAGTAAATTGTTTATATCAGCTTAAACTAATATATAGAATTTCTATGTAATAATATGAAGTCTATATGACTTAAACTTTTTGATTTGGTACTTGAATTTTCTGAATTCCGTGAATTTGAAGGTCTTTCTCGTTTGAATGTGAATCTATTAATGATAGTTCTAATTATATTAGAAAAGAGGGGCAAAATTCATTTTGAGAATAAAATTGCTAAGTTGTCCTTCTTGTAAATCACCAAACAATATTAAAAATGGAATTTTACGAAACGTAAACTTATATTTTTAAGAATTGATGAAAACTTAAAAAATGTGGTAAAATTTTTTTTACACTGATTTATATTCACCTGTTTCTAACAATTCAAATATTACATTCGCTGCTGATTGTATTGATGATTTATATCAGTTTATGATGCAGGACTTCATAGAAATCTCTTATTACTTAAAAAACAACATAATGTTGAAATATCACAACCAATTGTAATAGAAAATTTTATCATTATTTGATGCTAAATTAAATACACTTCTTTTAGTTAAATTTGGAAATTCATCATTTCCCATTTTGAAAAATTAACAACACGCCTTGAAAATAACAATATTGCATCGACAAATAACAAAATTGAAAATATATTTCAAAAAGCATTCCCAAAACACATAAAAAAGACAATGAAAATAAAACAAGAACTTTTAAAAAGATTCATGCTAAAACTAAATTATTGGAACATAAATAACAAAAAACAAAAAAATCACACAAATTTTTGAAAGAGCCTTCAGTTTTAAAAAGATAAATTATATGTATTAGTAAATTTATATTATTTTTACTGAAAACATGTTTTTCAGAGGTGATAGTATGAAATTGGTTTTCAAAAAAGTTATTGTACTACTTGCAATGCTTTTTATGTTATTTCTATCAGTTTCTATGGCATCTGCAATTGAAGATACGAATTCCTCATTAAACACAAGTTATGAGGATTTATCTATTGAAGAGGATAATTTAAACTTAGAAATTGAAAATAACCTAATGCATGAGAATGAGTCTGAATTTTTAAATAATAATTCGGATTATACTATTTTTAATAAAACGGATATAAATGAATCTAATCATGTTAATTTGATTGGTGATGGGGAAATATTTAATAAAAATATTTTTCCATCTTCTAAAGCTTCATTAATAACAAATGGGGTATCAAAAGAGATTAGTTCTAACTTAGTAGTGTATAAGGGATTTGAATCTACTTTTAAAGTAGTGTTTGAGGCAGAAGGTGTCAAATTAACTGGTAGGGAGGTTAATATCACTATTGACGATTTAATTTATACAAAAACTACCAATTATAATGGTGAGATTATTTTAAATCTTCCAGATGAGTTAGGCAAACACACTATCAAATATTCTCTTATGGGTGGTTTAAATATTCAAAATTTAACTGGCTTTTTAAATTTTACAGTTATTCCATCTTTAAAAACAAATATTAAAATTGCTGATAGTAATATAAATTACAGACAAGGTTTAAAGTCAGCTTTTATTGTTAAACTTGTTGATGGAAATAATAAAGCACTTAAAAATAAAACTGTTGTTTTTAAAGTTAATGGAAAAACCTACACTGCAAAAACCGACTCTAAAGGTTATGCAACGATTAAAATAAATCTTAAGAAAGGAAGTTATGTTATTAAATTTTTATTTGAAGGGGATATTCCTTATTTTTCATCGCAAGGATCCTATAAAATAAAAGTTAAATCACCAATGGCAAAAGGATATTCCTATTGGGTAAATGGGAAACATATGAAACGGGTGAAGCTATCTAAATTAGCTAAACTTGGAACTAAACACATTTTCTTACTAGCTAATGCATTTTCAATATATGGAAAATCTTCTGTTGTATCTTGGATTAAACAAGCTAATAAAAAAGGAATTAAAGTACATATATGGATGCAGGTATTTTACAATGGTGGAAAATGGGTTCGTACAGTTGATGCCAATGGCAAATACAAATATTCTTTTTTTAATAAGAAAATTAAAGAAGCTAAATATTATGCTCGTGTTAAGGGAGTAGCTGGAGTTCATTTTGATTATTTAAGATATCCTGGCGGTGCTTATAAATATAGTAATTCAGTAAGCTCCATTACTTATTTTACTAAAAAATGTGGTATTGAAGTTCACAAGGTAAAACCAAATGCAATAATGTCGGCTGCGGTCATGCCAGAACCTGGAGCAATGATTAAATATTATGGGCAAGATATTCCACAATTAAGTAAATATTTGGATGTTGTAGTCCCCATGTCTTATAAAGGAAACTATCGTCAAAATATGAAATGGATTAAAAGTGTTACATCAACATTTGTAAAACAATCAAATGGGGCTCAAATTTGGGCAGGTTTACAGACTTATAAGTCTGATTCTAATCCAAAAAAACTTTCTTACCAAACACTTTTTAAAGATGCAAAATCAGGAATGAATGGAGGTGCAAAAGGAATAGTTTTATTTAGATATGGGTTAACGAAGTTTATCAATTTTAAAAAATTATAATTATTCTTTTTTTTAATACAAGGATGTTCGCCAAAAAGTTTATCTTTGCTTGAAAAAGATTAAAAAATCCTCATTTTAGTAAAAAATTTATTTTACAGAAAATTAATTTTGGTGGACACTCGCAATATAAATAGGCATATTTATAGTTAAAAACAAATCCTAAATATTGAATGAATTTAACTAAGTTGTGATGGCTATGAATTTAGAAGAAATGATTTATAAAAGGCAATCTTGTAGAAAGTTTAAAAGTGAATCTTTAAGTGATGAGGTTTTTGATAAAATAGATGATTTTTACAAAAATACACCTCCCTATTTGAGGATATAAAAATTGATTATAAAATATTAAATGCAGATAACATTAAAACAATGCATAAGTGGGGAGCACCTCATTTTATTGCACTTTACTCAGAGCAAAAAGATAACTATTTAGAAAATATAGGATTTGTTTTCCAACAGATATGTTTATTCATGCAAAGTATAGGTATAGCATCATGTTGGATAAAAATGGCAAGTATTCGCGATAAAAACATGGTGGATATTGACTCGTCACTTAAATTTGTGATCTTAATAGCTATTGGAAAAGCAGATGGAGAACTATACAGGCAATCTAGTAAGGCTGATAGGAAAAAATTAGCAGAAATTTCAGACTTTAAAGATGAGAAATTAAAGCCAGCACAACTGGCACCATCATCTATAAACAGTCAACCGTGGTATTTTACGCATGATGAGGATTATTTAAATGTTTATAGGAAAAATCCAAATTTTTTAAAGAAAAAATTCTTAGAACCATTAAACAAAATCGACATGGGAATATGTTTAGCTCACATGTATATAGCTAACAGAGAATCATTTTCATTTGAAATACTTAAAAATAATGGGTTGGATGGTTATAGGTATCTTGGAAGTATTAAAATTTAAAGTGTATGGACGATTAGTCCTTATACATTTCTCTTAATTTTCTTCTAAGCAACTTCCAACCATTTACCTTTGGAAGCTCATCAAGGTCAAAAATTTTTCTTGGAACTTTATACCTAGATAAATTTTCACGAGCATAGCTAATTAAACCATCACTATCAGCTTCACCTTTCCAGACAACAGCAGCTACTGGAATTTCTCCCCTGTGACAATCATTAATACTGAAAATAGCTATTTCCTGAACTTTAGGATATTTAATTAAAACTTCTTCGACCTCAGTCGGGTAAATTTTCCAACCACTCATTACAATCATGTCTTTTTTACGGTCAGTGATGAATAAACGGTTATCATCATCAAGATAACCTACATCTCCAGTTAAAAACCAACCGTCTTCTAAAAAGGATTCTTTTGTTGCATCATCGTTTCCCCAATACCCTTTAGCTACAGCAGGACCTCTAAGTGCAATCTCGCCTTGTTCATACGGCTTTAATGTAATGTTGGGGTCGTTTTCATCCACGATTTTTACTTCTGAAAAACAAACTGGATGACCTACGCTTTCGAATCTATCGGCTTCTTTATAATCTTCAGGTCGTATAACAGTACCGGTTCCAATCACAATAGTTTCTGAAAGTCCATAAGCGTTTATAATAGGTATTTTGTAAGTTCTATGGAATTCTTTCCATATTTTTTTATGGAGGGGTCCTCCTCCGCTAATGATCTCTTTAACACTTTTTAAATTATCTCTTGCATCAATACTTGTTAAAGAATGAATTACAGGAGGCATTCCAGTTAAAACACTCACTTCTTCTTTTTTGCATAATTTTAAACATTCGTCTAAGTTAAATTCCTCAATCAATATGTAAAATGCAGCGGCTCTAAGTGCAGCTATTGCCCAGGAAAGACCTACATGAGCCATTGGATAGATTCCTAAAAAAACATCGTCTTGGTTTAATCTTAAAACATCACATTCATTATGAATTGCTGTAAAGTAGTTTCCATGTGTTAACATTGCTCCTTTAGGTTTTCCTGTTGTTCCGGATGTATATTGAAGTTGACATAAATCATCCCAATTGGTAGTAGCTGCAGGCAATATTTCAGATGTTTTGAATCGTTCAACATTTTTTGGAATGTAACTTTTGAGATTAACTAAGTCTTTGGCATCATCATCAGTAATTATTAATTTAGCCTTTGAATCATCAATAATATATTGGAGTTCGGATGGGGTAAAAATCCTATTTGTTGGAATTGCCACACAGCCTATTCTCCATATTGCAAAAAGCGAAAATAAATATTCTGTTGAATTATTTAGATAAATTAAAACCCTGTCTCCTTTTTGAAGATTTAAATCTTTTAAATCACATCCAATCTTGGAAACTATTCTTAAAATCTCTTGTGATGAGTATTTTTCATTTGTTCTTGGATTATAAAGTACTTTTTTATCTAAACGTGTAGCATTAGCATCAAGAAATGTTGTAATATTAAGCATTTAAATCAACTCATTTAAAATAGCTTTTGTTAATTCTTTTGTTGTTGAATTCCCTCCCAAATCAGGAGTCATTGTTTTTCCGCTAGCTATAACTTTTTCAACAGCTTTGTTAATATCATTTGCACTTTCAATTTCACCTAAATATTCTAGCATCATAGCAAGTGATAAAATCATTGAGGATGGGTTAGCTATATTTTTTCCAGCTATATCTGGTGCAGAACCATGTACAGGTTCAAATAATGCATTTTTATCTCCAATATTTCCTGAAGGTGCAAGACCAAGACCTCCAACAAGGCCGGCTCCTTCATCAGACAATATATCTCCAAATAAGTTTGTAGATAGTATTACATCAAAATTTTGTGGCTTGGTTACAAGATACATTGCTGTTGCATCTACATAATAATCTTCCGTGATAATCTGAGGATAACTTTTAGCTATTTTATAAAATGATTCTTTAAAAACACCATCGGTCTTTTTTAAAACATTACTTTTATGAACACATGTCACTTTGCTTCTTGCTTTTTTAAAGGCCATTTCAGCGATCTTTTCACTAGCTTTAAAGGTAATGTGCCTCTCGGCAATCATTTTATTATCATCACCATATTCAACCTGACAATAAATTCCTTCGGTGTTTTCACGTACTATTAAAAAGTCAATGTCATCTCGTATACATTTAACTCCTTTGTAAGACTTTATTGGTCTTAAATTAGCATATGTATGAAGTTCTTTTCTTAAATTAATTATTGGACTTGATTTTCCAGGTGTTGATGTAGATGCTCCAAATAGTGTTGCATCACTTTTTTTAGCTATTTTTATTGTTTCTTCAGGCAATGTTGTACCAGTTTTTTTAAAACATTCAAAACCAGCTTCACCATATCTTAAACTAAAATTTAAGTCTAATTTATCGATTAAATATTCAGCCGATGCCATTACTTCCTTTCCTATTCCGTCTCCACTTATTATCGCAATATCATACATTATTTCACTTATAAATTTTGTTCGTATATATTAGAAATATATTTATACATTCACGAATATAATATATATGCACTCATTATAAAAAAATATTAAGTGTTTTTTTAAAATCTTTTTGAGGGGATTGAAATGAATAGAAGTATCGATGAATTAATTAGGCTTTTAAACGACAAAGATGATTTTGTTGTTGAAGAAGCCATGGGCGAATTGGAAATAAGAAAAGATGAATCATTAGATCCATTAATTGAAGCATTATCTCATAGGAAAAAAGGTATTAGATTAAATGCAGCTACTCTTTTAGGGGGATTTGCTAATCCTAAATCTATTCCTGCTTTAATTGAAAGATTAAAAGACAATAATAAATTAGTTAGAAGGGAAGCATCAACAGCTTTAAGCCGCATGGGAGAACCTGCTGTTTTACCACTAATCGAAACTTTAGATGATGAAGACTGGAGAGTGAGGGGAGCAGCCGCTTGGGCATTGGGTAATCTTGGTGATAAAAGAGCATTGAAACATTTAGAAAAACTCTTAAGCGATGAAAGCGGTTATGTAAAATCTGGTGCCGAAAGCGCTATTAATACTATTAATAGAGACTAACTCCTTCAACTTTTTTCTTTTTTTTAAGGCAGTTTTCCATTAAATTTATATATCCTCTAATAAAAATTCTATAAGGGGACAGTGATTAGATGAACATCGGGATTTTGAATTTACAAGGGGCTGTAAGTGAGCATTATAACATCACGAAAAAGGCAATAAAAAACATGGGTATCGATGCTGATGTAAAAACGGTAAGATATGCAGAAGATGTTGCAAAATGCAATGCTTTAATCATCTCTGGTGGAGAGAGTACTGTAATTGGAAAACTAATAGCAGTAAGAGGAATTGATAAAGTAATAAAAGAAAAAAACATTCCAGTATTTGGAACTTGTGCTGGTATGGTGCTTTTAGGTAAAAAAACAGACTTTGACCAACCGTTGCTTGGGATTATGGATATATCCGTAAAGAGAAACAGCTATGGAAGACAAAAGGATTCATTTGAAACTAGCATCCAAATTTTTGGAAGCGAGTATCCTGGAGTATTCATAAGAGCTCCATCGCTTGAGGGCTATGATAAAAGTAAGGATGACATAAAAGTTTTATCAAGATTTGAAGGTAAAATAATAGCTATTCAGCAAGGATCTAACATTGCATTATCGTTTCATCCTGAACTAACGGAAGATACTAGTATTCATGAATATTTCATTCGTGAAGTGTTAAATTCTAGCTAAAGACTTATTAACTTTAAGTCATCTTTTTAATAATAAATTATTAAGTAATATAGTATTAATTAATACTTTTTTTAACTGATGTGTCAAAATAGTTATCTAATTAAAATTAGCTAATATTCAGTATATTTTTTCGATTAAGGAAGTTTAACAGCATTAATTGTAAAGTTGTTAATGGCTTAGCTATTTTACCTTACCTAACACCTTTTAAAATATTTTAAAAATTAATTAAAAGTAATAATTTGTACCTTATTTTGGAGTATTTTTTGATTTAAAGTTTAATTTGAATTATTTTTATTTAACTTTTTAAATTAACTCCAATTTTCTATTGTTTTTTAATTTAAACTGTCATTACTAATAATTGAATTAAGTAATATTTATATAATTATTACTAGTAAATAGTATTGATTGTTATATCTGGCGATCTGCAACAAAAAATTATAGTAAATTAGCACGTCATCAAACTTTGCCATTTTTTCTGCTTTATTTACTATAATTTTTCATTTTTTTTCTTTTTTTATATAAAAATGGCTTTTTCGTTTACTCACTCAAGAAAAAAATACAAGCTTCAACCTTGTTTTGGACAAGGGAATTAATTGCATAATTAATTATTTATCTAGTAAAATCATGTTATCTAGGTTATTTTTAAAATTTTTATTCTAGTATTACTCTTTTAATTAAAATTATTAATTTCATATTATTTAAAATGTAATAAGTATTACATTTTTCAGTTTTATCATTACGACTTTATTTAAGGTAATGTTAATCATTAATTGGGATTTTTTATTTTTACTCATTATTCGAAGGATTTTTCTATGGTAGCTCTATGGATATTTCTTTATTTTTATTTTTATTTTTATCATGATTTTTTTATTTTTCTTTTAAAGTATTATTTTTTTATTTTAATCTTAAATATGGGAGTATTTTTCTAATTAAGGATTTTTACAATTGTTTTAAATTAAAATTATTGCTTTTATGAGGATTTACCAAATTTTATAAAGTTTTATTCAATTTTAAATAAAGTAAACTTTATATGTTTATTACTTGTAATAGTTATTGATTATTTCGCTGAAATAATTGTTATTAAGATTAATATTAAAAAACTTATTCTTTTTGATATTTTTCGTTTTATGGAGGTTATTGATGAAAATATACGACGACACTCTTGATTTATATGGTCCAGATGGAAAACTCATTGAAGAATCTGCACCACTTGAATCAATTAGTCCGCTTAAGAATTCTGCAATTCGTAGAATGATTTTTGATATTAAAAGATCAAGTGCGGTTAATTTGGCAGGTATTGAAAAAGGTTTAAGAACCGGAGCAATGGGTGGAAAATCTGTTTACATTCCAGGCAGGGAATTGGATTTGCCCATTGTTGAAAATGCCGAGTTAATTGCCGAGAAAATTAAAAGAATTATCCAAGTTGAAGAAGATGATGAAACAAATGTTGAGCTTATAAATGGAGGCCAACAATTACTTGTTCAGCTTCCTCATGAGAGATTAGAAGTTGCTGCTGATTATACAGTTTCAAATTTACTAGCAGGGTCATCTGTTATTCAATCTATTATTGATAGTTTTGATATTAATATTTTTGACGCATCTACAATAAAAACAGCAGTAATGGGGGCATATCCTCAAACTGTTGATTTAGGTGGAGCAAATATTAGCGCTCTTTTAGGACCTCCTGTACTTTTAGAGGGATTAGGTTATGGTTTGAGAAATGTTATGGCAAATCATGTTGTAGCTATTACAAATAAAAACACTTTAAATGCTGCAGCATTGTCTTCTATAATGGAACAAACTGCAATGTTTGAAACTGGTGATGCATCTGGTGCTTTTGAGAGGATGCATTTGTTAACTTTGGCTTATCAGGGACTAAACGCTAATAATTTAGTTATGGATATTGTCAGGGAAAATGCAAAAGGTACTGTAGGTACTGTAATTCAATCATTAGTTGGAAGGGCAATTGAGGATAATGTAATTAAAGTTGCTAAAAGAATGCCTTCTGGTTATGATATTTATGAGCCTGTTGATTGGGCTTTATGGAATGCCTATGCTGCTGCGGGTTTGCTTGCTGCTGTAATTGTAAATGTGGGTGCAGCAAGAGCGGCTCAAGCAGTAGCATCTACTGTATTATACTATAATGACATGTTGGAATATGAAACTGGTCTTCCTGGTGTAGATTATGGTAGAACTGAAGGTGTAGGAGTGGGATTTAGTTTCTTTTCACATTCTATTTATGGTGGTGGAGGGCCTGGAACTTTCCATGGAAACCATGTAGTAACAAGACATTCTAAAGGGTGTGCAATTCCATGTGCATCAGTTGCAATGTGCTTGGATGCAGGTACTCAAATGTTTTCTGTTGAGAGAACATCTTCACTTATTGGAGTGGTATATGGGACAATTGATTATCTTAAAAATCCTATTGTCAATGTAGCTAAAGTCGCAGGAGAACTTAAAAATACACTTTAAGGTGATTGTATGGACGAATCAAAAGAAATTAATGTAATTGATATTAAAATTGTCCCTGACAGATATTTAAAACCGGACACTTGTGAAAAAATTCTTAATGAAATTTATGAATTAGAAGGACTTATTAGAGTTTTAGTTCATGGTCCGTCGCTTCCTAAAAAAGTGTTTTATGGTCCTGGAAAGGGACATGAAGTTAATCATAGTGATCGCAAATCAATTAACATTCGTGGGGAGAGTTTAGATTTACGAATCATGGTAGGAAATATCATATTGACAGTAGATATTTCTCATTTTAACGATTTAATGGATCAGTTAAGTACAATTTTAGATAAAAACACACCATGTGATTACTCATTGCTTGTTGGGGTATTTACAAGGACTAAATCAACAATCTCAGATTATTTAAAATATGGAAATGGATTTGAAAATTATATTGACGAACGTTACATTGGTTTAGTTGATTGTCGAGCAATAAGTTCTCAGAGCGTAAAAGTTATAAAATAATTTTATGTGGTGAATCAATGACATATAAAGCACAATTTTATCCAGGTAATTCAATTATTGCTGAAAATAGAAGAAAACACATGAATCCAGAGCATAAGTTTAAAAAAGTTAGAGATGTATCGGATGAGGGCATAGTAAAAATACTCGGTCATAGAAACCCCGGTGAAAGCTATAAAACAGTACATCCACCATTAGCAGAAATGGCAGATGATGGGGATATAATAAAACACATTGTAGAAGCATCACCCGGCGCAAAAGAAGGAATACGTATTAGATACATCCAATTTGCTGATTCAATGTATAATGCTCCGGCCCAGCCGTATGATCGGGCAAGAACCTACATGTGGAGATACCGTGGAGTAGATACCGGAACATTATCTGGAAGACAAGTAATAGAAATAAGAGAACAAGATTTGGAAAAAATTTCAAAAGAATTAATAGAAACGGACATTTTTGACCCAGCAAGATCAGGAATGAGGGGAGCAACAGTACACGGACACTCCTTAAGACTTGATGAAAACGGATTGATGTTTGATGGGCTTCAAAGATACATGTATGATGAGAAAACAGGGCATGTTAACTATGTAAAAGACCAAGTAGGAAGGCCGCTTGATGAAAAAATCGATGTTGGAGCTCCACTTGATGAAGATTACTTAAGAAAAATCACAACAATATACAGAGAAGATAATGTTGGATTAAGACAAGACAAGGAAGCACTTGAAGTAATTGAAACTATCCACACATCTAGAACAGAAGGTGGATATGGATTAGGAGTATTTTCCAAAGATCTAAAAAAGAAGCTAGGTGAGAAAAATGAGTAGCGATAATAAAAAATTCTTAAGTGCACTAACAGAAAAATTCAAAGGCGAAGACCAAAAAAGCGATCATACAAGTTTTTACTGCTTTGATGGGTGGAAACAATCTCCAAGAAAAAGAGAATTTAATGATGTAGCCGAAAAACTAGCAAAAGAGCGGAACATGCCGTTTTATAATCCAGATATTGGAGTGCCATTAGGCCAGAGGCAATTAATGGCATATAAAATCTCTGGAACAGACTCATATGTAGAGGGAGATGACCTGCACTTTTGTAACAATGCGGCTATCCAACAATTAGTTGATGACATAAAAAGAACAATTATTGTAGGAATGGATACAGCACACTCGGTGCTTCAAGAAAGATTGGGTGTGGAAGTAACTCCCGAGACAATCAATGAATACATGGAAAACATTAACCATGCACTTCCAGGTGGGGCAGTAGTTCAGGAACACATGGTGGAAGTACATCCTGGTCTAGCACAAGACTGCTATGCAAAAATCTTCACTGGAAACGATGACTTAGCAGACGAACTAGACAAAAGAGTCTTAATAGATATTAACAAAGAATTTCCCGAAGATCAAGCAGAAATGCTTAAAAGCTACATTGGAAACAAAACATACCAAGTAAGTAGAGTACCAACACTCGTTGTCAGATCATGTGATGGAGGAACAGTATCAAGATGGTCTGCAATGCAAATAGGAATGAGTTTTATTAATGCATATAAACTATGTGCAGGCGAAGCAGCTATTGCGGACTTTTCATACGCAGCAAAACATGCAGACGTAATTGGAATGGCATCATTCCTACCTGCAAGACGTGCAAGAGGACCTAATGAGCCTGGAGGAATTTCCTTTGGGGCACTATCAGACATGGTTCAGACCTCAAGAATAACAGATGATCCAGCAGAAACAACCCTGGAAGTAATTGCAGCTGCAGCTGCAGTTTACGACCAAGTATGGTTAGGATCCTACATGTCAGGAGGAGTGGGATTTACCCAATATGCAAGTGCAACATACACGGACGACATTTTAGACGACTTTGTCTATTATGGGATGGACTATGTTGAGAAAAACTATGGTCTATGTGGAGCTGAAAAATCAATGGATGTAGTTCGTGACATATCAACAGAAGTAACTCTATACGGCCTTGAACAATATGAACTACCAACACTTTTAGAAACACACTTTGGAGGATCTCAAAGGGCATCAGTAGTATCTGCTGCAGCAGGATGTTCAACAGCATTTGCAACAGGAAACTCAAATGCAGGAGTAAACGGTTGGTACTTAAGCATGATTTTACACAAAGAAGCACATTCAAGACTGGGATTTTATGGATATGACTTGCAAGACCAATGTGGAGCAGCTAATTCACTATCAATTAGGAGTGATGAAGGTTTAATACATGAACTAAGAGGACCGAACTATCCTAACTATGCAATGAATGTGGGACACCAACCAGAATATGCAGGAATAGCTCAAGCACCGCATGCGGCAAGAGGAGATGCGTTCAGTGCAAACCCGCTAATTAAAATAGCATTTGCAGATGACAACCTAACCTTTGACTTTAAACACCCGAGACGCGAAATAGCAAAAGGAGCTCTAAGAGAATTCATGCCATCTGGAGAAAGAGACATCATCATACCATCAGTTTAAGGGAGCTTAAAAACTCCCAACATTTTTTAATTAAAAAATATATAATAGACATCATGGATGAATATACAAAAAAGCTATTATTAAAAGCAAAAACATATTTTAAGCAAAAAAACTATAAAAAAGCTTTAATTCATTACGATAAAATATTAAAGCTGGACTCACAATCTATTGAAGCTTTAAGTATGAAAGGTCAGATATTTTTTGAAAATAAAGACTATGAAAATGCAATAAAATATTTTAATAAAGCTTTAAAAATAAATCCAAAACAATCAAAAACACTACTTTTCAAATCAAAATCCTTATTTCATCTGGAAAAATACTTAGATTCATTCACTTATTACAATAAAGCTATTGAAATAGACAAATCATTAGAAGATAAGAAATTTTTTAATAATGTAAACGAAATAGTCCAAAACCAAAAATTAAATGAAAAATACATCATATTTAAAGATAAATATTACATAGTTAAAAAAGACACAGAGGAATTTGGATCATTTATATTACTTGAAAATGCAATCACACTTAGAAATTTATTAATGGAAAACAAATGGGATATTGAAAAAATACCTGATGATTATTTGACAGACCACAGCCTGGCCAGTCATGATAGAATCTTTTATATTAGAAAATACAAGGATAAATACGTCTTATCGAAGGTAATAAACAATGAACTCGAATATTTTGGAACCTACGATACAAAAGAGGAAGCTGCTGCCCAAAGAACATACCTAATCAATCACAACTGGCAAATGATTCAGGAAAATAATGAAAAAATAGATGAGCACGTTTACCAAGTAGGCGATGAATACTTAGTTATAAACCAAAATGAAATTTATGCAAGATTTCAAGATATTTCAGAAGCTATTAGATTTAGAAATTACTGTATTAAAATGAATTGGAAGATATGAATAATGATAAATTAACTTTTTTTATCATTGTCAACTTAATCGGAATTAATGAGTATTATTTGTTTTCAATGCTTGCGAATTATTGTTTTGTAATTTATTTTCAATAAAATCTTCTAATTGGTGAGGATATTGTTATTTTTTATTAACTTCAAATCCATGTTCATTCATTTTATTTTCAAATAATGAAACTCTTTTAGAACTTAATTTTAATTCAATTAAAACATCCATTTTATTTTGTTTGGTGATTGTTTTAATTTTAAAGATATTTTTTTCAAATTCAGATATGCTATTTAGTAACTTTAATAATTCGTTATTTTTTATTATAGTGTATTACTAAATATTTATACCTAGATATTCTTTGACCCAGTTTTTGTAGAATGATGTTAAATCAACTATTTTGTAGTATTCTCGTTTAAATATTTCTATTAATTCATTTAAATTTTCATA
>NZ_LWMU01000060.1 GCF_001639275.1 Methanobrevibacter oralis | reverse complement strand
GATATAGAAAATCTCTTTTAACTTTCGATGGATTGTTATTATGTTAACACCGATATGAAATTTTCAGGCTATGCTGCTTATGATGTACAATGGATTAGAATTGAGCAAAAATGGTATTATAGACATAGATTATATTGATTTAATTAATCGAATGCCTATTGCAGAGTTAATATAGTGAAAAAAGAATGATTCTGCAACAACAAAAAATTTTATAAAAAACAGCATCAAAGCAACAGAGCCCATTGCAATTGTAACGGATTTAAAACCAGGATATGATAAAATAATGAGAGAAATTGGATTTGATCACCAACACTGTACATTTCATTTATTATTAAATATCAATGAAGAACTTAGAGAAGAACTAAAGCAAATACGCAAAGAATATGAAAGCAATCTAAAAAAACAAAACCCTAAACTCTCAGAAACACAAATCAAAAAACAATCCAAAAACATGATAAACAACTACAAAATAGAAATCAACGAATATTTAAGCATATTTTACAAATTATTCAAAAAAGAAACCTACGAAGAAGCAATAGAATACATCAATTTCCTAAAAGAAAAATTAATAAACTTATCCACCAATTCTAGCAAAATACTTAAAGAAAAAATTCTTCCCAGAATTACAAAAAATACATACACTTCCTTAAAAAAAGACACAAAGGAAAACTAGACTGTACTAACAATCAAATAGAAAATTACATTGGAAATACAATGCCCAAAGCATACAAAAAGAAATTTAGAACATTAAAAGGGATATTCAACCAGATAATGCACCAAAAAGATGGCTGGATCGAAAAACGAAAACAAGAGCTAACAAATTGACAGTCCCTAAATTATTTAAAATCAAGTATTTGCAAACATAATAGCAATTATAATAATCCAAACAACAAAAATAATTAGTTGAATTTTACCATGTAACTTAGCACTTTCATCATCACGAGTCACATTATAAATAGCTAAAATAAGACCTATCAAACCACCCAATACGGAAAAGATATATCCTAAAACAATTGTTAATGTGTATGATTTTTTCTTAGCTACACTAACACCACAACTAGGACATACTTCTGCATTTACATCTATTTGAGAACCACAGTTTGCACAAAATTTATTTTCATTCATAGAATCACATCTTGTTTATTATTTATAAATAAAATCATATTTATATCTAACTAAAATAAAAGATATGGAACAATGTTAAAAATTATGTTAAACCTCTTTTATCAAATGTTTAAAGTTTTAATTTTGCCATTGTTTTTAAGTATGAATCTCTCTTTAAAGCAGTTATTTTTATTATTTATGCCCATATTAGCGATCAGATCATTAATAACAATAACATGAAGTTAAAAACAATCAAAATAAGCATTTGCATTTTTCCATGAATCTTGGTGCTTTCATCATCACGAGTTAAATTATAGATAGCAAAAATAAGACCTATTATACCTATAAATATTGAAAAGAAATATCCTAATGCAATAGATGCTGTATGAGAATTTTTATTAGATATACTGCCATTATTACTCACGTTTATTTCAGTAGGTCCATCTATATCATTAATAAATTTAATATATTTAAAATTAACCCAAATTGATCTAATAATACAGATAACAAATAATAGAAAAATAATAATAATCAAAGGTGCATTTATGAAACTTATACCTTCAAACATGTAGGCATTAATTACAAATAAAAACCACGGGAGCTCATATGTAATACCTTCGATTATCCATGCATTATTTTTAATTTTTAATCCCATATAAATAAAACCAAATCCATTTATAAATGGAATGAATGAAAATAACACCCATAATGAATTTAAAATTATTTTTGAGATTCTCATTAAGTTCACCAAGATTATTCTATTAATTTATTTCCAGTTTCAAGTTTATTAACAACTTTTTGACCATCTTGAGCCATATTATTAAATAACAAAATAGTTTCTTTCATTTTAGGAAGAGCTTGTTCTTTATAATTACTTACTTCTTCAATCGCCAATAAAGCTTCTTTAAATGAATTCATTAAAATTTCAGGTGAAATCATGGCTTCTGCACTTGTTTTTTGAATTTCACTGCCTTGTTCATGAAGCATATGTGATGTTGATTCAATAATGTCTCCTGTAGTATCATTGAGTATTTTTATTTTATCCATGGTAATTTTTTGATCATATAACGCACTTGCAACCATTGCTCCAGTCCTAAGTGCTGTAATGGTAACATTTTTAGCACGGGTAACACCCCGAATAAGTTCTTTATTGTTTCTTCTAATGACATTTAAGGATATGATCCCTTGTTGATTTATTACAATCATTTGTTGCAAGTCCATTACTCTTTGTCTAAGTGGGAATAAAATTTCTTCACGAACAAAGTTAATCTTATCTTCTTCAACACCCTCAAGTTCAGCTTTTTGTATTTGAGCTTCAATAGAATTGTCCATTAATTTACCTAACTCAATATCAGCCATAATCCTATTTGTAGTTTCTCTTAAGTAGTTTTCTTCTGAAAGAAGAGTAGTATTGTCATTTTGTAAAACTTTACTACTCTTATCCAAAGAATCGACAATATTGGCAATAGCTGTTTCAGCCTTTTGATATTTATTGAAATATTTTTTAACGGGATTGATTAAGTTTCCTAATACTCCTTTTTTATCGAAGTTAACATGACTTGGATCTAAATCTTTCAATTGAATATTAAGTTCGGATAGTTTATCACCAATGTTATTTGCATCTTCACCACTTTTACTAAAATCAGCAAATCTTGTAGATAATAATTCATTTTTAGATGCTGATTTAGACATGTCAGATAAACCAAAGTTTTCTAATGGTTTTAAGATTTTTTCTCTTTCATTAGGATTATTTAAATCTGATTCAAATATTGCAATTGCATTTGCATCTGCTTGTGTTTTAAGTTCAGAATTTTGTAATTTTTCTTCTTCTTGTTTAAAAGTAGTTTCTACTTCTTCTTTAATTCCAGCTACATCAAGGGAAAATTCAGCCATATTATGTCTCCTTATTAGTTATTCATAATCTTTAACAGATTTGATTAAATCATCAATATCTTCACATAAGTTTTTTAATTCTTCATTTGACTTTTCATCTGAGGATAAATTAACAAGTAATTCTGTTGTTAAATCATCAATTTGTTTAATAATAGTTTTAAGAAATTTAATTTTATTTTTTAATTCTATTTTTATTTCTTGAGTATCTGCATTTGCATAATTAGTAATCTCTAATGCTTCTCTTGCTTCGTTGTAAAATAATTCATGTGCTTCATCTACAGTAGATATGAATTTATCATATGTAATTTGAGGTGGAGCAAAACGTTTTTCAATTAGTTGTTTCAGTTTTTCTTCTTTTATTGAAAATACCTTTTTTAATCCTATAATCTGCTTTTCATACTTAACTAAAGAAGAAATACTTGATGAATATTTTAGATTATCTTTATTAATATCTTGACTAGGATTTTTAATTTTACCTGCATTTGGTTTTTTAAACTCAATACTCCTTTTAGTGGCCAATATTTTTCTAATATTATAAAATGGAATTAAGATCAGTAAAATCCAAATCAACTTAAACATTATATTTCCAACAATGAAAATAGGAGATGCAAAAGAAATCAATAGAGTATAATATAAAGCTAATTTCCATGGAACTTTATTGTAAAGCAAATTAAAATCATACATATCTGCTATTCCTCTTTTAACTCTAACTTTAGCAGCTGCTTTAGAATTAGCAGCATATTTAAGAATTTCATCATCACTAAAAATACCCTTTTTAGGTTCAACTATATATCTTAAATTAGAGAAAGTTTCAATGCAATCTATAGGATTGTCATCAAGATCATAAGCCTTATAGTTTACAATTTTTAAGGGAGTAGCTAATCTTATAATCTCATTTTCTTTTACTGTTAAAAGGTCATTATTATTTGTTTCCTTCATCATATCCTCAAATATAAAAACTTCTTATACACAATTATTATATTTCATTATGAGCTTTTATAGTTTTATATTTAATTGGAAGTAATTGTTATAAAAAATAAGTTTCGCGTTTAAAAATAGAAATACATTTTAAAGCAGTTTAATAAAATAAAAATAACTACAGTTAGAGGTGTTAAATTGAAAAAAATCATAATAAACCTGCAAATAAAGTTTTAGTAATATTTGGAAAAGACAAAAACCATTTAAAAGACAAAATTACAAATAACAATGGTGTTGTATACTTTAATATAAATTACAATGTTGGAAAACATGAGGTTTTAACATGGGTTCTAGTGATGATGAAAATTTTATGTATGTGGCATATAATATTAGTCACTATAAAATCAACAATACCAACAAAACTTTTATCAAAATCAATTAAACAAAAAAAAGTTTTCAATTAAATTCCTTAATAAAAATGGAAAAGCATTAGCTAAAAAGAAAATTAAAATTAAAGTTAAAAGTAAATCAACTCTTTTAAAGTTGGAAAACATAAAATATTAGCTATTAATCCAACCATCAAAGAAATTCGTAAAATTACTGTAAAAATTAGAAGATAAAAAAAGATTTGGGTCTTATGACCCAATTATTCTTTAACTTTTTCACCAAGTAACCTTAAACCAACAAACATCACAACAATAACTATTGGAATACAAATAAACCATGGAATTCCAAGGCTTGCAGGAATATAACCAAATACTATTGTTATAATTGCTACAAATATTGCATAATAAATTTGTGTATCAACATGAGCTATATGATTACAACTAGAGCCCATTGAGGATAAGATTGTTGTATCTGAAATTGGAGAACAATGGTCACCAAATATAGCTCCAGTTAAAACTCCACTAATACATAAAATTACAAATGACATGTCAGGATTTATTGCCCAACCAAATGGAATTGTTAAAGGCATTAAAATACTCATTGTACCATAAGCTGTTCCTGTAGAAAATTAAATAAGAGCCCCTAACATGAAAATTAAAGCAGGTAGAATAAATGCCGATAGAGATCCTTTTAAAACACTTACTAGAAACGTAACAGTTCCAACATCACCAATAACTCCACCTAATGACCAAGCAAGCAATAAAATAACACCAGTAAACGATAGTTTTCATACCATCTACTCAGGTCGAAATAGCTTCACCAATTGTAAATATTTTTCTACCAACACCCATCACAATAGCTACAATCGATGCTAAAAGTTCTGCTTGAAAAGAGCTACTGAAGCATCTGATTGTGATAGGGCTTCAAAAATTCCATTAAATGAAAAAGATTTGGTATTCATTAAAGTAATTAATGCTAAATCTTTGCCTGCCAATATGGTAGTGTATCCATTCCAATAAAACGCAATTAAAGCACCAATGATTAGTGTGGCAATTGGAATAATAGCATTCCAAAAATATATAACTAATACTCCCAATTAAAATTAGTGCTTAGAGTATGATTAAAAATGAATTGCATTCATTGAATTTTAGTTAAATAATGGAATTTAATTAAATTTCGTTATTATAAATAAAATTAATCAAATTCTTTTTCTAATAAAATAGTTACAGGACCATTATTTAATAAACTAACATTCATAAAAGCTCCAAAAACACCAGTTTCCACAGGAACATCCTTTGAGCATATACCTACAAAATAATCAAATAATTCGCTTGCTTTAGTAGGATTAAGTGCTTTGTGAAAAGAAGGCCTATTCTTTTTAGTTCGCCCGTATAATGTAAATTGAGGAACAAGTAATAATTTCCCGCCAATATCACGAATAGATAAGTTCATTTTTTCATTTTCATCCTCAAAAATTCGTAGTTTTACTAATTTACTTGCAAGATAATCAACTTCTCTTGTTGTGTCATTAAGTCCAAATCCAACTAAAACCATTAGTCCTTCTTTAATCTCACCAGTTATTTTATTATCAACTTCAACTTTTGCATTTGTAACCCTTTGAATGACTAATTTCATAGTATCTCCACAAATTAACTTATTATCAATATTTTGTTTTATGTAATTTATATACTTAAAAAACAATATAAAATAAATAATGATTACATTATATGATTAATTATATTCAATGTATTCTTGAATTAGTATCTAATTATTTAATAATTTATATATAAATGATTTACTTTATTCGATTTATATATTTATAAAAATAAAGTTATTATTAACATTTATTAAGTGATAATACTGCATTGGAGGCATATTATGGTTAAATTATCTAAATGTTCGTATTTAGCTTGGGAATTAGGTTCTGCTGAAGCCGGTGCTCTTAAACAAGAATATTTTACAGAAAACGAATTATTAATAGGAATTTGTAGTATTGAAAAAATTGCATTATTAATCAAAGAAAATAATATTAATTTTAATCAAGAATATGCTGATGATATTAATATGGAAAATAATGAATTAACTGATTTTTTCTCAAGATTTAATCTAGAACAAAGCAATATTAGAAGAAGTATTCGTGAATTAATAGAAAAAGGAAATTTTAACTCTGAAAGTCCAATGCTTAAACGGTCTGAAACTTGTAAAAAAGTTTTTATTGAAGCAGAAATTATTGCTATTAATATGAAAAGTGATACTGTTCGTTGTATTCATATTTTAAAAGCAATATTTACTAATCCAACTAATATTATAAAAATTTTTTTTAAAGAAAAAGGTATTAGTTTAGATGAATTAACAACTCATCTAGATAGTAAAATGGAAAATAAAACTACAAACTCCTCCTCAAATCACATATTAATTAAACATGGTAAAAATTTAACACAACTAGCTAAACAAAACAAATTAACTCCACTTATTGGTAGAAATGAAGAGTTATTACAACTTGTAAGGACTTTAAATAAACATAAAAAAAACAATCCATTAATTATTGGTGAGCCGGGTGTTGGAAAAACTGCTTTAGTTAATGGTTTAGCTATTAAAATTTCTGATGGGAGTTTAAAAGATTTTCTTAAAGATAAAGAAATAATTGAAATTAACATGGCTTCTTTAGTTGCAGGTACTAAATATCGTGGCGATTTTGAAGAAAAAATAACTGATCTTATTAATGAAACAAAAGAAAATTCAAATATTATATTATTTATTGATGAAATCCATACTATTTTTTGTGCAGGTTCTACAAATGGAAGTTTAAATGCTTCAAATATGATAAAACCTGCATTAGTTAATGGTGATTTAGTATTAATTGGAGCAACTACTCTATTGGAGTATAAAAAATATTTTGAAAGTGATCCAGCTTTTGAAAGAAGATTCCAGCCTATTATATTAAATGAACCAACTATTAATGACACATTATTAATTTTAAATGGTTTAAAAGAAAAATATGAAGACTACCATAATGTTAAAATTTCACAAGAAGCTATTAATTCTGCTGTAAACTTATCTGTAAGGTACATTCAAGATAGAAATCTTCCAGATAAAGCATTAGATGTAATTGATGAAGCTTGTTCTCGTAAATTAATTCCTAAATTAGATATTACAAATTCCCTACATATTGAAACAGTTGTTGGTGAAGAAGATGTAAGAAATGTTATATCAGATTGGACTGGAATTCCTATATTAAATGATTCTTCCCAATTGGAAAAAGCTCAAAAAATTGAAAGCTTTTTAAAATCAAAAATAATTGGCCAAAATCAAGCTATTGAAAAAGTTTCAAATAGAATAAAAAAAGCTTATGTAGGTATTCATAATCCTGAAAAACCCCTAGCAGTATTTTTATTTTTAGGTCCTACTGGAGTGGGTAAAACATATTTATCAAAAATATTATCTACTTTTTTATTTAATAGTGAAAAATCATTAATTAGAATAGATATGTCTGAATATAAAGAAGAACATTCAATTTCTAAATTAATTGGTTCGCCTCCAGGTTATGTGGGTAGTGATGAAGGAGGGTTCTTAACTAATGCAATTAAACGTAACCCATATTCTATAATTCTTTTAGATGAAATTGAAAAAGCTCATCCAAAATTATTTGATGTATTCTTACAAGCATTTGATGAGGGGCGTTTGACTGATGGAAAAGGTAATACAGTAAATGCAAAGAATTGTATTTTCATTATGACTTCCAATATTCAACTTGATACTAATCAGGATTATAATCGAGCATTTGGTAAAACTCAGGAAAATATTAATACAATAAATATTTTAGATAATTTGGCTCAAGTGATGAAACCAGAATTGGTTAATAGAATTGATGATGTAATAATATTTAACCCATTAACTAAAGCAGATAATGAATCTTTAGTTAGATTATATATTGATGAGATAAATGAGCGTCTTTTTAGTGAAAAAACGATTGAACTTAAAGTTAAAAATTCAGTTTGTAAATATTTAGTGGATAAAGGCTATAATAAAAAGTTTGGAGCTAGATATCTCAAAAGAACAGTGGAAAAAGCGCTTGAATATCCAATATCTGACATGATAATTAATGGTGAAGTTAAAAAAGGGGACATAATTGAAATTTCAGCAATTAATAATAATTTAGAATTTAAAGTAAAATAATTCGTTTGCAGGTGTTTAAAAGGTGTAAATATGAATCAAGATAAAGTAAAGCGCATGGTTGAAGAATTTTTTAGAGGCCAATATGAAATTGAAAAGTTTTTGGGCGCTGGTGGTTTTGCAGATGTTTATCTTGCAAAACATAGATATTTAGATGATCGAAGAGCAATGAAAATCAACAAAGAACCATTAATTTCTAACAATGCAAAAGGTATTTTTGAAGAAGCGAGAGTTGCTACTTTAATTAGACATAAAAATGTTATCAGTATCCATGATGCAGGTATTATTTCAGTTTATGGTCAAGATAAAGATGGTTTTTTTAATTTTGGAAAGAAAAGAGGAAAGCGTGAAGAAAAATACGCATACTTTGTTATGGAATATGCTGCTGGAGGAGATTTATGGAAATATTGGCAATCATTTTCCAATCACTACAAATTAATGCCTATTATTGAAGTATTAGATATAATGAAACAAATTTCTATTGGATTGAATGTTTTACACTCAGCTAAACCAGATAAAATAATTCACAGAGATTTAAAACCACAAAACTTAATGGTTGAATTTGATGAAGGTAAACCTCTTATTAAAATCACAGACTTTGGACTTGCTAAAGAAACCACTACAACACTAGCTGAAGTAAGTGTTGCTGGAACTCCGCTTTTTATGGCACCTGAATGTTTTAATAAGAAATTTTCAACAATGAGTGACATTTATGCAGTAGGAGTTATATTTTATCAATTATTAACCAATACGTTTCCATATAATATTACTCGCTATGATATGGGAGACATGTTTTTTGGAAAACCTTGGAAAAACAAATTAGAACCACCTAGTGCATATAACCCTGAAATATCATCTGACTTAGATCAAATTGTTGTAAAATGTTTATCAATTAATCCCCGCGACAGATATGCAAATGCAGGAGAACTTTTATCTATTATTAAAAATTACATGGAAAAGTTAGGTATAAACGATACATCTACAATTTATACATCTCAAAACTCCTCTTCAGACAATATCAATAATAAAGAAGAAGTTAAAAGTGATTCGGTGGAAGAAGTTCTTAATAAAGCTTTTAAATTAGCTAAAAAGGAAAATAAATTATCTGAAGCTATTGAAATTCTTGAAAAAGCTATTATTTCAGATTTATATATTCGTGAAAATTATACCTATAGACTTAAATTATGGAAAGATGAAATGCCAGATGAAAAATTAATCGAAGAAGCATTTAAAGTGTATAGTCAAAATCAACCTGATTATTCACTAGCTATTGAACTTTTACAAGAAGCAATTGCATTTAATCCTAAGCTCAAAGAATCATATGAGGGTTATTTATCATTATGGAGTCTTTTACTAAATTTAAGTGAAAATAATGATTTAAAAGAGGCAGTTCATTCTCTTGAAGAATTGATAAGTGAGTTTTCAATAATTAAAGATAATTATGCTAGTATAATTAATATTTTAAAAACTTATGAAATTAATACTATTGTAAATGAATCTTTGAAATTAAGAAAAGATTCTAATTTGGACTTTGATAAAATATTTGAAGCTTCAAGATTAATGGAGTTTGCTGTTCTTTCAGATAAAGATATTAAAAGGAAATATTCATCAAAAGTATCTTTATGGAAACGAGGTTTGTCAATGTAATGATTTAAATTAGGTGGTTAAATGGATATTGATGAAAAAATATATAGAAACAATGGTTTTAGAATTCTTGGTTTAGATATTACCAGTAAAAATAACAAAATTAAAAATCGTTTATCTAAAGTTGATGCTTATCGAAACAGAAAAAATTATGATGATTCAAAACCCTTAGAAGGAGTTTTTGATAAAAGTAATATTAATCTTCTTTTACCAGTCGATCCTTCTCCATCATATATTGATTTTCAAAACGCAAAAAATAGATTAAATAACGTTAGAATTCGACTTATTGATGAAATTTTATGGTTTTGGCCAAAATCATTAGATATTGCTTTAGAACAAGAAGTTGTTGATTATTTAAAAGATAAAAATTATGATGGAGCTATTTCTTACTGGAATACACAATCTATGACTGATTCATTAAATACTACTTCAATTCATAATTTAGCTATTTTACATCATTCTAAATCATTAGATCTCTTTATTAATGAAAATAGTTCTGAATTTCTAAATGATTTAGAGTTAGGATTAAACTATTGGGCAGATACCTTAAATTCAAATAATTTTAAAAACTTTGTTAAAAAAAGAGTAAATTCTTTAAATGATCCTCGTTTAACTGAAGATTATGTAGATACACTATTTAAAGAATTACCTTATGATTTATTGAATATTAATTTAATATTGATTAAAAAAATGCTAAACACATATGAAGTTTCCAATCAACAAGTAAATAAGATAAATAACACAATAAAAATTATCCAGTATTCTTCTTTTAGTGAAGATATTATTACTAATATTAATTCTAAAATCTTAGAATATATTGATTCTTTAATAAAAAAATACAAAGATTCTTTTGAATCAGATTTTACTTATTCTAGTGATGAAAAATTAAAAGAACTCTTTGAGCTTAGAGAAAATCTTTTTCCTCTATTTTCTATTTTAAAAACTTCTTATAATGGTAATTCTGTTTCTGAGAATATTAGAAACAATAATTGTTTGTTTATTCTAAATAAAATGATTACTTTATTAGATTTAGAACAATCTGGAATAAATAATATTAATATAGTTCTTAATGATGAGACTAAAATTAATCAAGCACAAGATATACTTAATCTTATAGTAGATTATTCGATTAGTGAAGACATTCAATCAAAAGCAGAATCCCTATATACTATTATAACATTAAATGGAGTTTTACAGGATTTAGATACCTCTCAAAATGAAGTTCAAATAGAAAATAGCTTTAAAGAACTTGGAATTCCATATACTGATAAACCTGATAATAATGTTAATAATGATGAATTTGAAGCAGGAGTTATTTATTTAGCAAATTTTATTAAACTCGTTGGATGGATATTAATTCTTAGTTTTGCATATTTTGTTTACTGTACTTGGATGTAATTTTACGTATTAGGTGATATAATGGTTGATAAGTCTAAAAATAATAAAATATTAGGTATTAATTCTATTAAATCGTTGATTAATAAAAATCAAAATGATAATCTTTCTAAAAAAGAATATAACTATTTAATCAAAAAACAAAGATTAAAATCAAATTATAAAAAAAATAATAATGAAAAATTACCTCCTGAAATTGAAAATGTTTTAGTAGAACTTATTTCTACTATATGGACTATTGGTAATACAGCTATAAAGTATCAAAATGAAAACCAATTATCTTTTTTAAATGATTTATTAGAAAATTGTGATAAAATTTTATCAAATAATACTAAAGATGAAATAGAGATTAAAAAAGGTCAAAAAGTAATCAAAGATTCTTTAAGACCTATTGATTCAATATCTAGATATTATGAAACTTTGATGGTTAAATTATCAAAAAACGGTTTTGAAGTTAAAGACCGCACAGGTCAAAAATACACACCAGGTATGTCCTTAGATGTTTTAGTTTTTGAAACAGACCCTCAGTATAAGGTTAATACTATTACAGAAACTATTAAACCCGATATTTATTATAAGGATAAATTGATTTCTAGAGCTCAGGTTATTGTTACTTTAGCTAATAGTAAAAAATAATATTAAAATATTTATTAAATGGTGATTAAATGTCAAAAAAATTAAGAACAAACACAGTTGATTTTGGTATTGATTTAGGAACAACTACATCTATCATTGCACGAGTCGATGGCAATGACGCACCTATTATTCCTAATTTCACTAGTAATACAAATTTCACACCTTCTGCTGTGGCAATCGATAAAAGAGGTACAATGTTAGTTGGTGAAAAAGCAAAAAGACAAGCATTAAGTGATCCTAAAAATGCTTTTTCAGAATTTAAGCTTAGAATGGGAATTCCTAAACCTTATGTTTTTCAAGATTCGGGTCGTGAATTATTACCTGAAGAATTGTCTGCAGAAGTTTTAAAAGAATTAAAAAATTCAGTTTTTAAGCAATTAAATCAAGATATTGATTCAGTTGTTATTACTGTTCCTGCGGATTTTGGCCCTACTAAAACATTAGCAACTAATAAAGCAGCAAAACTTGCAGGATTCGAGTATCATCCTTTAATCATGGAACCTGTTGCAGCTGCCTATGCATATGGTAAAAACGCATCAGAAGATGAAGAAGGAATATGGCTAATCTATGATTTAGGTGGAGGTACTTTTGACGTATCAATTGTAAGATTAAATGATGATGAATTTGAACATGTGTCTCATTCAGGTGATGAATATTTAGGTGGAAAGTTAATTGATTGGGATATTGTAGATAATATTTTTGCTAAAAAAATAAGCGATGATTTAGGGATTTTTGATTTTAATAGAAAAAATCAAAAGTATATTAGGGCTTTTGCAAAACTTAAAGGTGCAGCAGAACAGGCTAAAAAAGATTTATCAACTTTAGATTATACAGACATTTTTGTTGAAAATCTTTTAGTTCATGACAATGATGTATATGATTTTGACTATATTTTAACAAGAGACGAGCTTAAAGATATAATGAGTTCATATATTAAAAGAACCATTAATCATTGTAATAAAGCATTAAACAAAGCTTCTTTAACTATAAATGATATTGATAATATTATTTTAGTAGGTGGTTCCACTCTTAGTCCAATTATAAGAGAAAGTTTAGAAAATGAATTCAACATTCCTCTTAAATTTGATATTGATCCAGTAACTGTTGTTGCAAAGGGAGCAGCAATATATGCAGGAACTTTAATTAAACCTTCAAATGATGTAGTAGAATCTGATAAAATAGGTATTGAATTAAATTATTCAGCTACTGGTCCAAGAAATGAAGAATTTTTTGTTTCAGGTAGGATATTTTCTGAAAATATAAATGATTTTGATGGATTTTATATTGAAGCTATTAATGTTAAAACAGAAACAACTACTGGAAAAGTACCAGTTGAATCTGATGGATATTTCGATCTTGAATTAATGCCTGAAAATGATTTAAATGAATATTCAATTAATTTATATGGATTTGATGGTAGTTTAGTTGAAATTGATGAAAATTCACCAAATGCTATTATTTATAACTGCCAAGCTGTTGCTGGAACACCTATACTACCACATACATTGGGTTTAGGTTTATTTGATGATTCATTATTCATATTAGCTAAAGAAGGTGTAGAATTACCTTATGTTTCAAGAGAAGTATTTAAAACAAAATCTGATGTTATAAAAGGAGATGATTCGACATTTATATCAATGCCCCTTTATAATGGAACAGCTGAAGTAGCCTCTAGAAATACAAAAGTTGGAGAGCTAAATATTAGTGGTTCTGACGTTAATAAAACTTTAAAATCGGAAAGTGACATAACTGTTAAAATTGATATTGATGAGTCACGTTTAATGAAGTTTGATGTTATGGTTCCTGATTTAGAACAATCCTTTGTTTTTAAAATCACACCGGATGTTGAAGAAGCAAGTGTTACTAATGTTAAGAGAAAATATCAAGATGCAAAACAACGTTTCAATCAAATTAAAGAAGAGTGTTGCAATAATAATGATGAAGTAATTGATGAATATTGGAAAAATATAGAAGAGGAAGATATCATTAATAATATTGATAATTTCATTAATGTTGCAGAAAATGATGAAGATGCAGCTATCCAAGCAGATAAGCGTTTAAATGATTTAAATGATATTTTAGATAATATTGAAAAAAACTTAAATGAATTCAATCAATTTGATGAAATTCGGAATTTAAGAGATAAATCACGAAGTGAAATTCAGGAAACTGGAACTCCTGAACAAAAAGCCCAATTTGAAAAGATTTCTAATGGTATAGATGAAGCAATTAAAAATAATGATTTATTTATGGCAATACAATTAAGAGATCAATTAATTAATCTTATAGCTCAAATGGCAGATCCAATTGAAATGCTTAAAGCATCCCTACTTTTCATAATGCTAAATGGTGAATATAAAACAGAACATTTATTCATTGTTGAAGAATTAAAAGAAAAAGGTTTTAAAGCTATTCAGGATGAAGATGAAGAAATGATGTTTAATGTTTTCCAACAACTTCTTGAATTAGAACAAGGCCTAGGAAATGAATTTGATGGAACACCAGGCATATTTAATCCTGGTGGCGTAGGTCGTGATGATTAAGGTATTTAATTGGGATAACTATGATAAAAGATAAATTTATTAAACTACCAAGTAAAGGACGTCTTTTAATTGTCACTGATTTACATGGAAATCTTGAAGACTATGAAAAATACATTGATTTATGGGATTGTTATGATCCTAATTATCATATAGTTTTTGTTGGTGATTTTATTCATTCAATTGATGAAAATGACTATTCTATTGAAATTATTGAGGACGTGATTGATAAATTTAAAAAATATCCTAATTTTCATCCTCTTTTAGGTAATCATGAATGGAGCCATATTATTGGAACTAATATATTCAAAGGTTTTCAAAATCAAACTTATGAATTTGAAAAGTTAATATCAGATAAAAAAGGAGAATTAGAGCCTTATTTATCTAATTATATAAATTTTTTCAAAAGAATGCCTTATTTTGTTAAAACAAATAATGGAATTTTTATATCCCATACTGGACCTTCTAAATCAATAAAATCAATGAATGATTTTAATAAGATTTTCAAAAATGATTATGACTTTAAATCTCTTCACGATTTTTTATGGAATCGTTTTGACAATGATTACAATGAAAATGATGTGGATAATTTCTTAAAAATTGTTGGTTCAAAGTGTATGGTTGTTGGTCATACGGTAGTTGATGGATTTTTAATTTATGGTAATCAAATGATTTTATCTTCTAGTTTCGCAACAGACAATAAAGCATATTTAGATATTGATTTAAGTGAACCAATTAATAATATGGATGATTTAGTAGATAATATAAAGTTTTTATACGTTAAATAGGTGAAAAAATGGATGAAGAACAAAAATTTATAAAAAAGATGGCAAAACAAACTGCTGTATATGCAATTATTCTATTCTTAATAAGTATATTCATTAGAGTTTATGATATTTCTTTTATTGTGTCTTCTTATTGGTGGTCATTATTTTTTTCTGCAATATGTGGATTACAAATAGTCACTGCATTTGATTGGCATCAAGATGGAGCAAGAACAAGGCCTTTTGGTTTATTTACATTGTATTTAATTGGATTAACATTAGGAATAATAATATTTTATCTAGTTATATCTAATGTCCCAATAGACATGCTCAGATTTGATCTATTTTAAATAATCTTTATTTAGTTTGTGAATGAAATGAATGACAATGATGAATTATTAATAAAAGCAATTAAAGATCTTGAATTAGGAAATTATAAACAAGCCAGAGATAATTTTCAAATTGCATTATCAAAAAATAATGAAAATGCTGATTCTTGGGTTTTTTTTGGTTTTTGCCAAATAAAATTAAAAGACTTTGAAAATGCATATAACTCATTTAATAATGCTTTAAAAATTGATAACCAACATTCTTTTGCATGGAGTGGAAAAGCTTATTTATTATGTTTATCTAAAAACTATAAAAAAGCTTTATTATATTGTAATATTGCTTTAAATATTTATCCTGATAATAAAGAAGCTATAAAAATAAAGAATAACCTTAAAAAAACACTTTCAAATGATAAAAAGACCCAGTCAGAAAAAATAAATAAAATTAAAATTGAAGATTTGTTGAATTCTTTTAATAATATGGGTACTTTTGAAGATATAGATAAATATACGGCTGAATTTAATAGTGTTGATTTAAACAAAAAAGAAGGTTTAACTACATTAACAGATTTAAATCACTTTAAAAATATATTCACTGAAAAGCGAATTAAATTATTATTTAAAAATACTTTAACAGTTGATGAGTATAATAAAATATTATTAAAGATTAAAAAATCGGGAAAAAATAATTTTAAACAGATACTAAAGGAAAAAAATATAAATTTAGATGAAATTGACATATTCAAAAAGATTACTCTTCTAATATTATCTTATACAGATATTGAATACAAAACAAAAGGGATAGAATTAGGTAGCTATAGCTATAATATCATTAGGATAGATGATAGATTAAGTAAAGCAGATCAAATATCTACACTTATTCATGAATTAACACACCATATTCTTTCAGAAATAATCACTCAATCTTTAATGTATATTTGGAATAGTGACAAAACAGATGCAATTGAAGCTATATCTGATTACTGTATGTTTAATAATAAGTTTAATATTCTTATGAATGAATACTGTGCTCATACAGTTCAAGGTAGATTTTTACCATTTGGTTATCAAAATTATGGATCTTTTAATGCATTATTAAATAGATTTGATAAAAAAGACAAAAAAATAATTAAATATTATATTAAGTTAGGTAATAGCTATGCTGAGGACATTACTTCAATTTTAGAAGGTTTTATTCCTAGAAAATGGAGATATGAAATTAAACAACAGTTCAAAGAAGATTTTAATAGAAATCCAAACTACGAGGGAATACAATTAGAAACAAAAAAAGTTCTATCACTTGAAGATAGGGTAGATAACATTAATAAAATTTTATCTAATGGGATTTTTAGTATAATTGCAAATGATGATATTAGTTTAGTTAGACAGTTTAAAAAAGAATATGAAAAATAAAATTAGATTATTAATTTCCCAAGTATTTCAAGTTGATATGCTTTAGCTTTATTATATGTTTCATCATAGTCTAAAAGTTTATCAAAACAAATTAAAGCTTCAGGTAGTTTATTACTACTTCTTAAAACAAGAGCTTTATTAAATAATGCATAAATATCTGTATTATCAATTTTTAGGCATTTATCAAAACATTCAAGAGATTTTTCAGTTTCATCAAAATAAAATAATATGCATCCTTTATAGTTAAGGGCATCTAAATCATTACTATTACCTCTTAAAATTTCATTTAATAGTGATAATGCTTTTTCTAAATCTTCTTCTATGAACAGTGTTTTAAGGATTACATTTTTTAATTTATCTTTTTTTGCATTATCTAATTGTGGTGTTTTAAATAAAAATTCATTTTTGATTATTGTTTTAATTTTACTAATAAATGGATCAATTAAATTTTCACAGGTAACATCTTTTTCAATTGCTTTTAAAAAACAATCCCATGCATCCCATAATTTCCCTGATTTTTCATATATAATACCTTTTTTAATTAATATTTTAGCTTCTTGATTAAAATTGCCTAAGTTTATTACATAATCCATATCTAATTTTTCCATGACTTCATTTTTTAAGATTGATATAATATTATTGAGGTTTGAATCTATTTCAATCGCTTTATTATAATAGATTAAAGCATTTTCATAATCTTGTTTATTTTTACTTAATATTCCTTTGTTTATTAAGGCAGATGAGTTTTCAATTATGGATAATGAATAATCAAAATATTTTTCTGCTTCATCCATTTTATGTAATTTCATTAAAGTTGAACCTTTGCCATTAATTGCCTCAATATTTGTTGGTTCAACTTCTAAAACTTCATTAAATAGTTTTAATGCTTTTTCATAATCATATTGCATAAATTCTAATGCATTAATTATTTTATGATTAATCATCTACAACACCTGTTTAATTTTTTATAAGTAACTAATATTAAATTATATGCATTATTTGATTGTAAAATAAATAAGTTCATTAAGAATTTCTCTAAATAAGTTTAAATATTAGGCTATTATTTTAGATAGATTTGCATAAAATATATTCTAAGAAATATTCTATTAGTTTATTAAAAAAAAGTAAGTATTTAAATTCTTTTTATGTGACAAGAGAACTAACAAAAAACTATTAACTGACACAATGTCATTAATTACATTGAAAAGTATAGATACAGTTCTTGAATTGATTAATTCTAAAACATTATATCGTGGAAATCAATGGGAGGATGCATTAAACCAACTTCATCAAACTAAAATAGAATATAATGAACTGTCTGAATGTTCTGATAATATCAATATTAACAATTGGTTATGGTATAAAACAAATAAATTAGGAAATTTGGCTTCAAGAATTAAAAATACAAGTATTGGAATATTATTATTAAATTTATCAAATTATATGGATTTAGAACAAGCCGTAGAACAATATAAGAATATTACAGCACCAACAAACTATAAAAAATCAAAACTAATATTTATTTATTAAAAATATACTCCCCAAGCACAAGATTTTAATACAATGGAAGGATAAAAGCTTTGATCCAAATGATCTTGATGCACATTGTAGTGAACCTAATGGAAATGAAATGAAGATTTGCTTAATGACAAATTAAATTTGTTACTGTTTTTAATCATAAAAAAGCTAAAATAGAAGCATTACAAGATGAAATTGCTACAAAAAAGAACGAGCAAAAATCATGAGAATCATAGCAGAAAAGGAAAATGAAAAATTACATGATAAAAGTATTTCAGAACTAAAAGGCTATCCTTTTTTTAACAATTATATTATTCTTTAAACCTATCTTTATTTAAAATTTATAATTATCTTTAACAATTTATAAGAAGTCAAATAATTATAAATAAGTGTTTTTTAATAATTAGATATTAGTTGATGAATTTTCACTAATAGAGGTTAAATTATGAGTGATATAAAACGGATAAAAACACTAATTAGAAACTCTGATTCTAATTTAATTTCAACTAAATTAGCTGCAGTTAATAATAATGTTAGATTTGCAATATTAGAAATTTTAAAAGAATTCCAAAAAAAGAATATGGATAAATATAATTCTTTTAAAAATGATCCATTATACTCACGTGAAATCAATACTTTTCTATTAAATAATTATAATATTAGTATTACACCTCAAATGCTAGGCCAACACTTAAAACAACTTCTTGAAGCAGATTTAATTAAAGAAGTAAATATTAAAAAAGAAGTGCCAAATAAAATAGGTAAACGTAATGTTAAAGGATACATTTTAAAAAAAGATGCATTTGAAGATCTTTTCTTAGAAATAACTTTTTTATCAGAAGAACTTCTTTCATTTTTTGATTTATATAAAACTAATCAACACTTTAAGGATAATGAATATTGTGTTTTAACAATTTTTAATGGTGTTGATAAGGGTAAAACATTTAAAATTCATAAAAATGAAGTTTATTTAATAGGTAGAAAAGATAATTATAATCTTAATGATTTAGCATCCTTTACAATTCTTTTAGACAATAGCTATACTACAGTTTCCAATGTTTCTAAACCCCATTTAAAATTATTTTATAAAAATGATAAATGGTGTATTTTAGATGAAGCAAGTTCAAATGGAACATTTATCGCAGATAAAAAAGTTCAAAAAGGAAAGATTACTAAATTAAAAAATAATTCCTTTTTAAAGTTATCAAGAGGATCTGGAGCAGCTATTTTATATTGTTCTTTTTAATTAATAAATGGAGATTAATATGAGAAAAATTATCAATGCACATTGTCATATATATCCTAAAAAAATTGCATCACGAGCTGTTGAAGGAATAAGAAACTTTTATAATCTTGATATGTCATTAAATGGTATGAGTGATAATCTTATTCAAGATGGTGAAAAAGTTGGTGTTACACATTATTTAGTTCACTCAGTTGCAACAACTCCTAATCAAGTAAGATCTATAAATGAATTTATAAGTGATGAGGTAAAATCTCACAAAAGACTTTTTACAGGCTTTGGAACTTTACATCCAAATAGTGAAGATATTGAAGGAGATTTTGAACATTTACTTGAACTTGGACTTAAAGGAGTTAAACTTCATCCTGATTTTCAGCAATTTTCACTAGATAGTGAATCTGCATTTAAATTAGGTGAAGTTATAAATAGTGGTAATGTTCCTCTTATGCTTCATTGTGGGGATTATAGATATAACTACTCAAATCCTAAACAATTAAAACCATTTCTTAAAAAATTTCCAGATATGTTAATTATTGGTGCTCATTTTGCTGGTTGGAGTATGTGGGAAAAAGCAACAGAAGAACTTGCAGGAACTCCTAATCTTGTTGTTGATTTAAGTTCTAGTTTGTATAATTTATCCTCAGAAACTGCAAAAAAATTAATCTATGCATATGGTGTTGATAAAGTATTGTGGGGAACTGATTATCCTATGTGGGAATCTGAAAGTGAAATGAAATTATTTAATAAAATTGAACTTACAACTAATGAAAAAAAGATGATACTATATGAAAATGCTGCTAAAATTCTTGGTATTTAAATTAATTTAAGTCCACAGAAATGACAAAAACGATCATGATTATCAGTAGGCATATTACAGTAAGGGCATGTCTCACTATGTGAAGTTATTGTAGGAGTTTTATTATCGTTTAACAAATATTCTAGACGTATTAATAATGATTCATCTAAGAGTTTTTCTTCTTCATATTCATTTCTGATTTGTTCTTTAATTTTCAAAAGCTTAGCGTAATTAGTATGTGCATCATCAAGTAATGTTTCCATATAAAATGATAATTCATCATCTTCCCCAATAATTTCATCTAGAGTATATTTTTTTAATGGTAATCCTTCTTCTAATTCTTGAACTAAATTTAAAATTTCTTCTTCATTTTCAATGAAATACTTTTGAATTTCTTTAATATAATCCTCATCTATTTTTGCTCTGTTTTCTAAGGCATTATAATGAATTATATCATAATTTAATGGTGAGCTATAAGCTATTGAAGCATTTTTTAAATCAAGAAAATGAATACTAGCTGACATGTTTAAATCGTAAAAGTGTGTGGATAACTCTTCTGAGTCATTATAATCACAATCCGTTATTACATTATGGCCAGGAATTACAAATTCAATAGCACTAACTACTATATTATCATTAATTTTTTGAGCAAATCCATATTTAATTAGTATTTCAACAATCAAATGTGTTGGCTCAACAATACTTGGTTTTTGATGTGTTTCTATAATCTTTTTAAGCTCCCGATAAAATATTCCTTTTCGTCGAAAATTAGGCAATATATAGATGTTATTCAGTGCAACAGTCATAAATTGTCTTGAAAAATCATAAGAACAAAATCCTACAACCTTATTATCATAAAGTAATTCTTTAAATAAATTGCATTCAGGACTTTTTAAAATAAAGTTTTCATCATTAATAGCATCCCAAATATAATCATACTTCTCTTTGAGTATATCCTCAACATTAAGGGCGGATTCCGTTAAAAAGATTCTTTGTGTATTATCGTCACGTTTTAAATAATTCATAAAATCACTTCTAACTTGTATTTTATTTATTAAAATTAGTTATATTTAAATTATTCGTTTATTTATTTATTTTTAATTAGCTATTCCTAATTTCTAGAAGTATTACTAAGTAAATTTTAGGAATAAAAAAATAAAGTAAAATAATGCTAAAAATAAAAGTAATACTCTGATAAATTCTTTAAAAAATAGTAGAAAAAGAAAAAAATATTAAATTATTTTTTCCTTAATACAAATGGAATTCCAATAATTGCAACAACTAAAATAGTTATTGGAAAACCAACAGTAGGTATATGATTATTTTTTTTAGTTTTTTTAACCTTCTTTTTTGGTTCTTTTTTAGAATCTTTATTTATTTTTTTGTCTTTTATTTTAATTGGAATCTTTTCTTGTACATCTTTGTATGTAAATTCAATTTCACCGGAGTGATCACTAGCTCCTTCATATTCTAATTGATATTTATCTCCTTTTTTAAGTGTTATCATGAATTTAATTGGTTGGTTATTTTTAGATAAGTCAATTGTTTTAATTGTTTTGCCATTTTTAATTAATGATAATTTTCCAATCTTAACTTTATGTTCAACATCATTAAATTTAGCATTCACATTTACAGAAACTTTAACTTTATCTTTTGCATGGCCCCTAAGGATATTTGGATTTATTTTAATAATTGGAGTTAATATTACTGATTCTTCGCTATTATTATTCTTTAATTTGCTAATGTTTTTATCAACTGAAAGTGTATCATTAGTATTATTGTCTGATGATATAACTTCATAAGTATCATTATCTACAGCATTAACAAATGATATTAAAACAATTATAGATAGTATACAAATAATTAAATATTTCATTTTCATTTAAAACACTCCTTTTACTTGATTTTTTGTTAAAAATTAATAATATGTTATATTTTTTAATATTTAAATAATATGTTAAAAACCAAAATAATATACAATAAAACATGATAATTATTGAAAAATGAAAAAATAATAAGTTTAAGATTATAAAATATAAATTATTTATTTCTTTTTAAATAGCTTGTAAAATTATTAGCATTTAACCAGCGATTATGTTTTAACATTTTAGACCACATTTTATTTCCATAATCTTCGGTAATAATGCCTTTTTCCAATGCCATCATTAAAATATCTCCAGTACTAATTCTTTCCAATTTATATTTCTCTACATATGGCATAACATCTTTAGTATTATTACTTGCTATAATCATAGAAAGTACATTTTTTCATAATCTACTCCCATTCTAATGATTCATTATCATTGAAATTATACACCATATGTTCACAAAAAGCATCTAATAATAATTCATCCTTTTTACCACAAGATATTAATTCATTTTCAAAAGCTAATTCCGTTAGTTTAATATAGTTTCCTATAGTTAAATATTCCTTATTTAAATAAGGAGTGTATAAACTTAAATCATAACCTCTAATTAAAGCATTATATTTAATATTTTTCTTATAAGACATATATTCATCATATTCAATATCATCCAAATAATGTCTAATTCTCCATAAAAGTGCCTGATGTGATATTTGAAAATATTGTTCTGCATCAATAATACTGTCCAAATTCCATTTTTTAATATTATTATCTATTTTATATCTTTCTATTGCATCATGAGGCATTAATAAACATGATGCAAAAAGATCTGCCCTTTTTTCAATTTCATCATCAGATTTTATTCCACAAAGATTAAAAGTTTTATCATCATATTTTAAGTGATATATTTCATGAGCTATTGTGAAAGATTGTCTTCCCTTTGTATGAATAGAATTAACAAAAATAATATTTTCATTAGTTAATTTTAAAGATGCACCAGATAAATTATTTTCCATTTTCTTAAAAACTATAGTTAAATTTTTAATTTTATTTATTGAAAGTGAAAACATATCAATTGATTCATCAATATTTATATTCCATTTTCTCCTACATTTAGATGCTAATTCATTTATAGTTTTTCTCTAAAAATTTTTACCATATAGGTTTAGCCAATTTTCATAAAATGATTTGAAGCCAATAATTTCATAAAATTTATCTTTAAATAAGTTAATTAACTGATTTTCGGTTGTATAATAT
>NZ_LWMU01000059.1 GCF_001639275.1 Methanobrevibacter oralis | reverse complement strand
TCTTTATATTCTTTCATAACCTCTTTAATTTCATCCAATTCAAGATGTCCTTCAATTTTTTTGCTATTTTTTACCATGAATATTAATTTGTAATTTATATGGTATAAACTTTTCGAGAAAAACTATAAAAATTTAAAAAATAATAGAAAATAAAATGGACAAAAATTAAAACTCAATAATAATTTGCCAACACGCTTAAGGCTGAAAAAAATATAAACTATAAAAATGAAAATGTTCTAGGAGGCAAATAGATAATATTATCCTCTTTCTCAATACTGTTAGTTGTATTTGATATTATAATACCCCAATCAGCACCATAACGTTCAATAGCAGAAGAAATTTGCTTTTTGGTTTTTTTGCCCATGCCCACTTCTATCGGAATAGGAAATTGAAATTCCCTTTGTATGATAAAGTCAACATTTCCATCAGTTTCAGGATCATAATACAATTTAAAATAGTTTCCATCCTCATGGCTTAAATAGAATAATGTTGATGCAACAAGATTTTCAAGCAAAACTCCAAGATACGCCTTCTTATTGGAATTCAGGTTGCCGATGGATGATGTTAAGATATGTTTGATACTTGATGTTGCAAAGAAATACTCCCATGATTTTATTGACCTTTTAGCAGATGCAATATGAGGTTCACAGTGAAATATCAATTGGGTCTTTTCCAATATATCCAAAATGTTTCTGATGTTGCCTTTGGATGTTCCAAGATATGACCCCATTTTTTCCTGTGAAATGTCTCCCGGTTTTTGAAGAGCCAAAAACCTCACTAAACGATTGGCATGTGTCTGGCTATCTGAAGTTATGGATGAAATAGTTCCCATATCATGTGAAATAACCTTTTTAATCATGTCTGTTATATTCTTACAGATGATGTTATTGTTGTCTTCAAAGAGTGCTGTTGGAAATCCACCATACTTTAAGTATTCATCCCAATCAGTTGTAGAGTAATTTTCCAAATTAATCAAATCCTGATTAATGACCTGTTCTTTTGTGATTGCATCGCCAGCATCACCCCTGAAAATTAACTTTTTAAGAGATGTTGAAATGTCAGCTGCATTATAGTTGTATTTCAATTTCAGATGCTGATTATAGTTCAGTGGAGTTATATTTTGTTTAAGTAGCCGCCTAGCTGAGTTTGCATCATATTCAAGGTTCAATGCTGATGAGCCTGTAAAAATCATGAAGATGTTTTTGGTCTTATCAAATATTAGCTTACCTGACAACGCCCAATTCCTGTCATACTGTGACTCGTCAATAAGCAAGAAGATCTTCTTGTCCAATCGTCTTAAAGTAGTGTTGTGATAAGTACTCAGGAATTGTTTAACTACATCAATGATCTTAAAATCAACAATATCATTGAGGTTTTCACATGATATGAATAATATTTGGTTAGGACTGATGTTTTTGGATTTATACAAATATTCATATGTCTGATACAATAGTGTTGTTTTACCTACACCTCTCAAACCTGGAAGTGCAAAATACCGGTTATTGGTTGTTTTTTCTAAAAATTCATCAACATGACCTTTAATAAAATCAAATTCCTTTCTTAACTGAAAATTCATACCATTTAAGGACAGTTCATTATTTAAAATGTTAGGAACATCATATAATTCTTCTCTAATGTAATCCTCAATAATTTCTTCTTTTTCATACATATAAAACCACATCACTGAAAAAATATTTTATTTATTGGTTAAATATCTGACTTCATAATATATAAATGTGTGGTCAGATAAATGACCAAGCCTATAAAAAAGAGATAGAATAGAATGGAGTTAAACGGAATATTGTGAAAAAATAAAGATGGCTTATTTCTATTTTGAAAAAGTTATTTATAGCACATAATAGGAATTAAGATTCATTTCCCACTTCATTTTCAACAATAGCTATTTTTTCACCTTTTAAGCAAAATAAAGGATTCAGGTATTTTACTATGACACTCCTCTTTTTGCTATTAGATTATTTTGTTTCTAGATGAATTATAAAAAGATGTTTCCATACATACAAATAATATAGTTTAAAGAGAGTACAAAACCTAATGTTCACAGTTATAGCGCCATACACCCTAATAAAATTATTTAATATCATTAAAGATAATACAATACAATTCATATCACCAAATTAAGTAATTAGGATTAAAAATCAAAATGAATAAAATGAAAAAATGTTCAAAATCAAATAATATCTGCCAACATTCCAGAATTAAAATGAATAAATTTAATTATATGCTTTGGACCTATTTTCAATACGTCCAATATAAATGCAATTATCAACTACTTTAAAACAAATCCTATAATTTCCTTTTCTAGCTCTTTTATACTTAGGATAACGTTTTACTTTTTTATAACGAATATCCTCGGGATTTTTTACTACTTCACCTAATTGTTCACGGATTATTTTATATGCTATTGGATTTTTCTTTTTATAACTTTTCAATTGTTTTAAAGCAGAATGCTTAAATTCAAGTTCCATATTAATCATTTAGATATGCATCAAGTTCATCTAATGAAGAAAAGTGAACTCCTTTTCCTTTTTCAAATTCTTTGTCTGCTTCGATTAAGTCTTTGATTTTTTGATACTCTTCATAATCATCCAATACTTTAGAAATAATGTCATTAAAGGAATCATTCTTATGACCAATGTCTGCTAATCTTTCATGATTCAATGAACTGACTCTAATAGCTTTTGTTTCCATATTATATCACCAATTATATGTTTGTTCTTTGATGAATATAAAGTTAACATAGTATACTACATATACACTATCAACAAGATTAATTGAAATTCAAAAAGAAAATAAATTGGAAGTTAAATAAAACTTCCATAACATGAAAAAAATACACGAAAAACTAAATACAATACTCATTTAAACAAAAAAAACAACAATACAAAACACACCTCCAAACAAAAAACATAAAATAAACCCTAATTTAAGCAAAAATAACTCTTGAAACCACACTGCCCTCATTCTAAAAGTAAAACATTTTAATAAAAGCCAAATCAAAAAAAATTGAATTAATGGACGAACTCTATCTTATAAGTTAACTGACTAAATCTATGCAAAATAATTAAAATAATTATTGATGAACATCAATATATCTAGTTTTGAAACTTCCTTAACAACATTACTATCTTAATATTGCCAATCAGTACTGGACAATCATGATGATACAACTTTTGATTCCTTTTAACAAGTTTCAAGCTGTAATTTGCATAATAATAACAAAATTATCCACTACGTATAGTGAAATTTGTCCGATAACTATGGAAAAAAATTACTTATCAATGCCCTTGCAAAAAATAAATTTTCCTCATTTAATTCAATCCACTTATCTAATTTATAAATCATCTCCATATAGGAAATCTATTATGTTTAAATGTCTAACACCCTTTTTTGAAAAGTCATGATTTTCAGTTGTTATTATTATTGAATCATATTTATCAGGTATTTTTAATAATGGTGTGATTTCACGATTTAATGTTTCTTCACTTGTTAGCCTATAGGAAACCTGGACATATTTATACTGGCCTGATTTTTCACATACAAAATCCACTTCCGTATTGTCCTTACTTCTGCCAACATTTACTTTATATCCTCTTCGAAGCAATTCCACATAAACAATGTTTTCTAGGATTTTAGTTACCTTTAATATGTTGTTTTCGATTAGTGCATGATGAAATCCATGATCTGTCAAATAGTATTTGCCAAGTATTTTCATTTCACTTCTTCCTTTTAATTCAAAGAATTTGCATTTTGAAATGAAAAATGAATGATTTAAGTATTCATTATATTTAAGTAGTGTATCTTGGGAGGTGTAGATGTTGTTGCTTTTCAAATAGTTCTTTATGCTTTTGGATGAAAATGTTTCTCCAGTGCTGCTAATCATATATCGGGTAAACCTTTGAAGCAAATCAATGTTATTTATATTGAATCGGGAAACTACATCTTCAAACAATATTGAGTTGAAAATATCTCTCAGAGCTAATCTTTTAAATTCATCACTGCCTAATGAGAGAATACCTGGCATACCTCCGAAGTTAAAGTATTCACCATACAGTTTAATAATTGAATCGCTTGTTAGTTCAACACCTTCGATTTCGTTTTTGTATTTTAAAAACTCTTTAAATGAAAACGGGTAAACATTAATCGTGAGATATCTTCCTGTTAGCAGTGTTGCCAGCTCACCAGACAGCAATTTTGAATTTGAACCTGTGATGTATATGTCTGAATCAATAGAAACTCTGAAGCTGTTGATAGATTTTTCCCACCCTTTTACCTGTTGAATTTCATCAAAAAACAGATATACTTTTCCTTCAAGGTTTTTTGTTTTATTAAAAACTATTTCATCCAACTGCTGTGAATTGTCAATGTATGCATATTCACGTGATTCGAAAGAAAAGAATATTATATTTTCATCTTTTACTCCCATTGATTTGAGTTCATCAATGATATTATGCATTAAGCTAGTTTTTCCTGATCTTCTAATTCCAATATATACCTTAACAAAATCTGAGTTAACATAATCCTTTAATTTATTAACATAAGAATCTCGTTTGATTAATTTATCTGCCATAATATCAACCCACCCATATTTAAAATAATTCATCCTGTAAAAGAAAAATTTTTAAAAAATATAAAAAATTCTACCTATAAAAGAAAAATTTCTTAATTATCATTATGTCAAAATCAATATATAATACTTTCCCCACTAATTGACGATACTCTTTCAAAAACTTGTGTGATTTTTTCTTTTTAATTCTATGTTCCAATGATTTTAGTTTTAGCATGAATCTATTTAAAAATCATTTTGGAGTTCTTATTGTCTTTTTTATGTGTTTTGGAAATGTTTTTTGGAATATGTTTTCGATTTTTATGAAGTTTTCTCCCATAAATCCCATATAAATTTCTAATACAGTTGATAACAGACATTACACTATTTGGAATTTGAGTAAAATAAGTGATGATAAATCTGTATAAAACAAGGTTACCGAATTTTTTTACATTTATACTTCCTGAATCAAACATGTTTCTTTCCAATCCTTAAAAAAATAAGTTCACGTTTATAAATACTATTTTTAACAATATTTTTAGACTTACAACTTAGACAAATAGTAATTTTATTCTTAAAATAAATATCACCTTTATTTTCAAGTCAAATAAGATTATTATTAATATTTTCGCATTTAACACGTGTTAACTCATCAAATTGATGGAATTAAGAAAAAACACTAGTACAAAATCGAAAAGTTTAATATTTTTTTGATCCCATACTATAACATGGAGCTTTTATTTTTTAATTAACATACTAATATGTTATTTTCACTTAATATATTAATTTTACCATTTTTAATTAGGAAAATAAGAAAAAATAAAACGAAAAAAAGTTCATGTCACAAAAACAGTACAAAATTCAAATCACACAAGTTTTTGAAAGAGACATTATTTTTTATAATATATAATACTCAGAAGTAAAATGTCCAGCAAAAATAACATTATGTGTAAAAATTTTTATATTTTTTCAACTACCTCAAGTATATGCCTTATTTATACCAATTCATATGTACACTCCTATTCACTTAAATCTTTTAATTCTATTTCTTCAAAAAGTCTAAATCCTTTATCCAAATTGACTACATAATCCAAATTATAATGATTAAATATTATGACTTGTGAGCAATCTATAAAACCTAATTTAAATTTATTTTTGTTGTATTTTTCAAAAATAGTAAATACATTGTCATTGTACATGTTGATTTCACTTTCATGAAGAATGGTGAAATTGTCCTTTAGATAATTGTAAATTATTCTAACCAATACAATATCTTTAGTTTTTTGCCCAATAATTGTTATTACTTCAGCCAATATCCCGTCAGTAATGTAGCATTCATGGTTATTTAGTATGTCCTTGTTTTCAATTGCCTTTTGGTGAAGCCCATCATTTCTTCTAAACAATGCAATGATAAATGATGAATCGATTAACAGTTTGCTCATTTGTACAAGCTCCTTTTTAGTTCAACTGCGTTTCTTGGATCATCATCTTCAATTATTCCTATTACATCTTCTAAACTTACCCTTTTTCTTGGTTTTATTACGATTTCATTGTTTTCATTGATGGACCAATCAATAACTGCATCAGTACTGTTCAATTCTTTAAATTGGTTGCGAATAACTTTTGGTATGGCCAATTGATAGTTTTTATATAATGTTGTTGTAGCTAGTATATTATCCATGATTTTCAGACTCCTTTATTCTAGTTGATTAAACATGTATTTTCAGAGAATATAAAATTATCTGAAATTTTAATTATACTAATTTTATTTAAGTAATATGTTAACCTATAATTTAAAAAGACAGTGCAAAACTATAAATTATTGAGTATTTAAAATTATTTATTATTCCATTTAAAGCTTTAAAATGAATTATAATTAAGTTTAAAGAATGAATACAATCTCATAAACCAAAAATAATATTATATACTCTGAGTTAAATAACAAAAAATGATTATATTAACCGCCTAAAAAATAAAATTTAAATCAATTTTTGTTGTGCATCAATATAGTTAGACTCTAAAAATTCTTTTACAACTTCTGCTTCTTTAACATCTCAAATAATAAAATGAGAATCAAGATTATGGAATTTCTGATTTTTTTAACCAGTTTCATGTTGTTGTTTGCATTACAATATAGAAAATGCCAAATACTTACCAAATATGATGCCAATAAATTTAAATTTATGAAAAAATGTTTAGCATTTATTTGATTAACATATTATCAACTATATAAATAGCCGAAACAATTCCTGAATCTCAAAAATAATTAACATCAATTGATATTTGATAATTGAAAAGACAAAATAGTTAAATAAATAAATTTGGCAACTTTATACAAAATCAGCTGTCCAATTTTCATAAAACTAAAAAATCTAAAAATTAAAGCAATTTAGTTTGTGTATCAATGTAGATAGGTTAGCTAACTTCTTTTACAGTATCACCAATTAAAAGTGGAGAATCGAGATTATGCAATTTATGATTCCTCTTGACCAACCCATGCCGAAATTCACATTGTACCACTGAAACTGACAAATACATACAGAAAAAACATTAAATTATATTATTATCAATTAAAAAATCAATCAAATTCAAATGTTCGATTCCATCATGGGACATATTAACCTCATCCATAGTTATAACATATTTCGGATAATTATCAGAAATATTCATTAATGGTTTAAGTTCCCTTTCAATTGTTTCTTCACTCGACAATAAATAAGAAACCTGAATATAAATTGGCTTATTTTGCTTTTTGCAGACAAAATCAACTTCCAGGTTATCAACTTTACCAATTGTAATTTCATAACCTCTTCTCAAAAGTTCCAAATAAACGATATTTTCAATCACACGAGTGATATCTCTCTGATTATTTCCGATTATTGCTTGTCTAAAACCTAAATCGCATAAATAATACTTTTCATCATATTTTAAAATTTTTTTGCCTTTTAAATCTTCACGTCTAACCTGATATATCAGGCAGGCATTTTCAAAGAAATTCAGATAATTGTAAATTGTATTTACAGATAAACTTACCATATCCTGCTTTAATCTTTTATGGATTTTATTTGCAGAAAAGGCTTGGCCAATATTATACATTACAAATCGCATTATCCTATCCAACAAATCAACATTTTTGACGTTGTTTCTCTGAATTATATCCTTAAGGACAATGGAGTTGTATAAATCCATTAAAACTAATTTTTTATTATTTCCCATGTAATCGAATGTTGAAGGCATTCCCCCATCTTCCAGGTATCTGTAAAAATGAGTTTTAAAGTCATGTGTAATTTTATAGTATTCAAGATATTCTCTAAAAGAAAAAGGATAAATGTTTATTTCAACATATCGACCAGACAAATATGTGGCAAATTCCCCAGACAATAATTTTGAGTTTGATCCAGTTATATAAATATCATATTTTTCTTTTGCAAAATAGGAATTGATTAGTTTTTCCCATTGGGGAATTATTTGTATTTCATCAAAAAACAGATAGATTTTACCATCAACATTTTCGGTTTTATTAGATATAAACACTTCAAGCTTTTCGATATTGTCTATTTCAAAAAAATCACTTAACTCAAAGTTCATCCAAACAATATTATTCTTTGGAATTCCTTCATTTATTAATGAATCTATAATCTGTTTTAATATTGTTGACTTTCCAGAACGTCTTGGTCCTATTAAAACTTTAATTATATGTTTATTTATAAAAGGAGATATTTTATCAATATACTCTTTTCTTTCAATAATCATAAAATCACCTTTTTTTATAATATTTATTATCAAAACTACAATATAAAGTTTTCAGTATACTGAAAAGTAAATAATAAAATTAATATTATTTTCAATTAAATGAAAAGTATAATGAATATTGAAAATAGATTTCATGCAAATGAAAATTAATAATATACAAATTTTATTTAATTAAATATTCCCCAATAAAATTATTGGTAAAAATAGAATTAAACTAATTTTTGTTGATAATTGATATAGCTAGGCTCATCAACTTCCCTTACAGAATCACCATAATTAACCTTACCAATTAAAAGCGGAGAATTGGAATTATGCAATTTCTGATTCCTTTTGACCAGATTCATATTGCGTTTGCATAATAGTATGGATATTATCTACTACAAATACGAATCTTGTTTCATATATTAAGAACAAAAATGATTAAAAAGCAGCGAAATTATCCGCTACTTTTTAGTGAAATCAACGTAAACATCCTATTGGAATTACTTTTACATCATCTTCTGTTGTATAGGCAAATTTACCTCCAGTAATAACTGCTAAAAATTTAGGTTCATTGAAATTTTTCTCCCTTAGCAAATTCTTTAATTTTAATAGATTTTTAGCTCCTTTTTTTATTTCATCATTACCTAATTTAAATTCAATTAATGCATAATCACCATTCTCTAAATGTATTACACAATCAGCTTCCAGACCATTTCTATCCCTATAATAAGAAATTTCCCCCAACTTTTTACTTGTATAAACTCTTAAATCTCGGATGCATAATGTTTCAAAAATAAAACCAAATGTTTTTAAATCATCCATTAAACTTTGTGGAGACAAACCCAATGCCGCAACTGCAATTGATGGATCAATTAATTCCTTTTTAGGAGTTGATCTAATGGAACTTTTGGAACGAATATTTGGTGACCATGCTGGAACCTCTTCTATGACAAATAATCTTTTTAAGGCATTAATATAATTATAATAAGTGTTTTTACTAATATTTTGAAACTCAGCGTTAATATCTGCTAGAATTGTTGAGTTTGATGCTAAAGTAGAAATATTTCGGGAATATGATTTTAATATGTTCCTTACTTTTTGAGGGTCACGTTTGACATCATCAAAAGAAGATACATTAATCTCACAAATATTTTTCACATATGATTTTGCAACAAACAATTGTGCCTTTTCGGATTTTTTATTTAGACTTTCAGGCCAACCCCCTCTACAAGCAGCAAATATCAAATCTTTAACACTTAAACTAGAATCAATACCATCAATGTTCATATCTGGGTTTTCAAACAGGTCTAGAATTGAAATTTTACCGTTAGATTCACCGCTTTCAAAAAGACTCATTGTTCTCATGAAAATCCTATGGATTCTACCTGTTCCTGTATGCATCACTTCCACCTCATCGATAGTGGTTGAACCTGTTAGAATATACAAACCGTCTTCGTGAAGTTCATCAACACTATTTCTCACTGCATCCCATAGAATCGGCGCCATCTGCCATTCATCAATAAGTCTTGGTTTTTCACCTTCAAGAAGTATGGATGGCTGAACTTTAGCCCATCTCAAATAGTTTTCTGACTGATCAGTATCTTGTAATTTAATACTGCTTTTTGCATGCTGTTCTGCTGTTGTTGTCTTGCCACACCATTTTGGACCCTCAATAAGAATTGCACCAATCATTTCCAAGTATTCATCAATTTCACTGTCAATAAGTCTAGGCTTATATTTAAAAGCCATAAGAACACACCTGTATTTATATATTAATTTTTATCACATATAAACTATTAGGCAACTTTGCATAAAATTACATGACTACTTTGCATTAAATTATTGGGCAACTTTGCAAAAAATCAAATTAATTTTTGTTGTGTATCAATATAGCTAGGCTCATTGACTTCCTTTACAACATCACTATCTTTAACTTCCCCAATTAAAAGTGGAGAATTAGGATTATGGAATTTTTGATTCCTTTTAACTAGCTTCATATTGCTGTCTGTATGGCTCCAAGCTCATATGCATCCTTTTGTGTGAAGGTTGATTCTTCTACTATTTTTTTGAGAGTTATTTCAACTCTTGCGCTGATGTTGGTTTTTTCAGGTAACATAATATATTATTTTATTATATATTATATATAAAATTATATTATGAAAAAAATATAAAAGTAATAATAAAATTATTATTACCTTTGACAATTAAAATAGTTTTTCTATAAGAGCTTATACAGGAGATATATATTTTAAAGTTTTTATTCTTCCATTTTGTCAAGTTCCTTTTGAAGGTCATGAATCTGCATTTCCTTGTAGAACCTTTCGAACTTTCCTACTTCTATAAGATATGCTGAAACTTCAAGAGCATCTCTATAGGTATAATTGGACTCTTTTATAATTTGCTTTTTATCTTCATCCATATAGGATGATGTATTATTAACGTTGGCCATAACTAATACAACCTGTATATAATGATTAATATAATATTTTATTATTTATTTTATATAAATTTTTCATATGTTTCAGGTCATGAAGTTTATCCGAAAACTCCAACGTTTTCAACATTATGTTTTCTCGAAGATATGGCCAACATTATCAATAGCTACTTTATTACTTTTAATTTAATGAATCCACATTAACATTAACGGAAGAGGTTTTGAAAATCAAATCTTATTTTAAATCCGGATATATATATGAAACTGTTTTTAAACATTGCTGTCAAGCTAAGTTTTTCAATATCTTATTTTTTTTAATTTTTGCCTTGTTTTATTTAAATTTTTTGTTTAATATTTTTGTTTCTTTTATATAAATTTTTAATTTACTTATATCTAATTTTAAGTATTTTTAATAGTTAGTTTTATTAATTAGTAATTATAAATATTTATTTAACAATATTAGTTTATTTTAACTGATTATAGTTGAATTAAAGGGTTGTTCTGTCATGGTTTTTGAAAATTTAGTTTGTGGAAAATTAGGAAATTTTAATAATTTTGTAAACAGAAAATATTTATTAAGTGGATGTTGCAATTTACTCGGAAAGGAAAATTAAGTTTATCTTCAGTGATTAAATTTCCTTTATGTAATCATAAAAAAAACGACTTCTTTGGAGTATAAAATCGTTTTTTAAGAACGGAAACAAAAGATAGGGGTGTTAGAATTAGTAAACAAGCAGGTTTCGGAAAAAAGGCAATTCATAGATCCACAAGTTTATATTGACATGAATGATGATTTAGTTTCGAGTATTTATGATCAAAATTAGATGAAATGCCTTCATTTAAAGGATTGCACGTAATGTGCAATTGATTCATCGATTATTGAAATACCAAATACGAAATTAACATAGAGATGATTTTGGAATACCTGAAAAAACTCAAACATACAAAGATACTTCTGTAGCTAGAATTTCATGCACGGGGTTAGATGCTCATTGGGACTTCATAATATCCTCAAATTTAACATCGAAGAATGTAGATGAAATAACAAATGCATTAATATCATTTAGATGATGCAAAAAACAAATTGGACTTAACAAAAACAATAACACTATACGATAGAGGATATAATTCCGTAGAATTAATGTTTAAAACCGATATTATTAAATTCATTCTACATAATACGTGGAAAAACATCCAACATTTAAAAAGAAACAACAAAAAATGGAAAAACATAAAAAAACAGATAAAACATTTCTTCATTAGTCTAGATTCATTAAAACGTAGAAATTTCAAAAACGAAGAACTAAAAGAAATGGCAAGATTAAAAGCAAATATAAAAGTAAGAATTGTAAAAGTAAAACTAAAAAATGGAAAAACATAAAATACTATTTTACCAATATCCCAAAAGAAATAGCAACACCATGAAGAATTAAAGCAACTATACGGCGATAGATGGACAATAGAAACAAATTACGACAGATTAAAAAACAAATTAAAAATCGAAAAATTCACAGGAAAAAAGAAAATAATAATAGAACAAGGACTTCTATAAGCCACACATACCTATTCAACATACTAATAGGACTCAAACACGACGCAGAAGAACAAATAACAAGAAAACCTAAAGAAACAACAAAATACAAATACATATACAAAACCAACATCAACACATTAATTGGAAACATAAAAGAAGAACTACCCAGACTACTAACAGACAACCAAGAAGAAATACAAATAATAGTTAAAGAAATAATTGACATGGCCAAAAAAGATTTGGTTTACACAAAAACTAAACCACCAACAAACGAAGAAAGAGATAAAAAGAATTTTTATCATAAAAAATGCAAATCAAACATACAAGATAGTTTTTAAAAAAATTAAAAAACCATTAGCTTGACAGCAATGTTTTTAAATGTAAGTTTTGAATAAGCAATTGTCGATGTTAATGTTAAAAAAAGAAAAAAGAGTTAACAAAATTGTTAACTAGAATACAAATCTGTGAAAATCCAGCTTGGATCATATGCTATAACGTTTCCATCTTCACACCAAATAGATCGTACATTTCCGGAAGTTGTATCTGCTACAGCTGCAGGATCTCTATTAATCCAGTTTCCTGATGTATGTTTTTTATGCCTTAACCTTAATCTGATATGGCCAGTACCACTAACACGACATTTAATATGAACAAACTGCACATCATAACCTAAGCTTTTAGCTATTCTGTAATATACCTGTCCCCAGTCAACACAATTGGAACCTTTACCTGCTTTGGCATCAGTTATTGTTTTCTTGTCTGTTTTTTGTGAATCAAAGTATTTCAAGTACAATTTTACTTTGGATATGATAGCTAAAGCCTCATCGATTGTATTTCCTTTGAAATTAAATGTTTTTATAAATAGCTTCATTGTTGAGTCATTGTAGGTCCGGCAATGTTGATTTCCTGTAGACTATTGTAGGTAGCCTTCCGTTTGCCCTGATGTATGCTTCAACTCTTATGGCCATGTCAACATATTCTGCCTTGTCAATTTGTTCACCATTCTTTAGTGTTACATAGTTTGGAAAGAAATTTAAAGAGATATTATCTTTAATTAAGGCAATTGTATACATTGACACTAGTTTATCGTTTCCTAATTTCTTTGCTTTCTTTTCTATATCGTTACAATTACCTTTTAATGTTAATATCTGGTAATGGTCACGTTTCTTATAATTCTTTTTGTTTTGGAGTAGCCAGTATGCTATGGAGTTCATAGCTTGGCAAAAACTTGTCCAACTAATATAATCTTCTGACATATATTATAATTTATATTATCTTATTTATTATATTTTTTATATATCATGGCAATTATATTTATTGCAACATCATCAACTGAAAAATTTTGTAATTATGAAACCAATCTTAAGTTAATATGCCATTTTACAGACATGCAGCTGATGTAAATGAATATTATCTATTACATGTTTTAGAAACAAGAAAATTATAGATTAAAAAATAAAATTTGTCAAACTTAATTATTTTAATGATGCCACCCATTCATTTAACCTAAATGCATCATTGGAACCATTTTTAATTAAAAAATCTAAAATTAACGAAAGATCATTCTGAATTTTAATATCTTTCATTATATTTTCTGAATTTAAACTAACATATTTTTTAACAAAATGGTCTAAGTTACTAATAGTTCCTTTTTCTATATCATTAAAATCATTTTTACCTAATATGATTATTATCCAAGTTAAACCAGATAAAATGAACTTATTTTTAATTACTATCTTTGAAATCGAATTTAAAATAAACTCATATTTTCCAAGTTCATTACAAACTCTTCTGTAAAATTGTTTTTCTATCTCAATAATATCTTCACTCAAATCAAAATCATTTTCTAATTGATAATTTATGACAAATTTAGTTAATACTTTTTCTAAATAATATTTTCCTATATTCTCATGATTTTTTAATATCTTTTCTAAAAATATCCACCAAATATCCCAGAATTCAACAATAACCTCATTTCTAACAACATTGACAAATGCATTAAACAATTCATATGCGCCTTCACTTATTCTAAACTGATTTAAAAAAAGCGAAATATATTCTTTCAAATTCGATTTATTCATTAAGGTTACATTGCAGAATCTCATTAAAAAGACATACCTAACAAAATAGTATTTAGAACTATTTAACTGAGAATCATTATCAAACAAATCATTTGCAAAAAGTTGGAAAACAAACTTAAACAACTCCAAATGCAATTCATCATTTGAGTTTTCAGGAATTGTTTGAAAAATTACATTTGCTGAAATTAAATTTAAACTTTCGAAATTAAATTCATTATAATCAGTGATGTGTTCCAATTCCGTCTTATATTTATCTAAAAATTTTTCTACAGCCCAAGCAAAAAGGTTATTTATATTTGAATTTCTATTTTCCTTTATAATTTTACCATAAATATCATCAAAATCTTGTTTAAACTTAGAATAACAACATAAAATATTGTTAACATAATTTGGGTGTTGAATATATAATTTTCTCAAAGCAATAATTGAAAAAGATGAAAAATAATTAGTTGCATCAATTTTCGCATCATTGAATAAAATCAACAACAAAATAACCATTAAATCTAATCTATCCTCAGGGAATAAATAAAATAAATAAAATAATGTGCTAACTCCAATATCTAATCTATCTGAAGTTTGGTAAAAATAATTTTCGTAAAATAATGGAACACAAATATTTTCTATTATTATATTTTTGCATAAATCTTTATCATCATCTTTTAGAGAATCAGAATAAAATTTCAACAAACAAAATGAAACCCTTACTGGAAGATTATCCGCATAAATATTCAATTTTAAATTATTTTCATTTAAATCAATTATAAATTGATTCAATTCATTTAAAACATTATTAATATCTTTGTCATATTTTAAAAGATTTTTAGGAACAGGTTTATTTTCTATTTTTGCATCCGCCCATTTGCTTAAATCAACATACTTAAAAATATCATTTAATTCCTTGAAAAAATTTTCTGAATCTTCTTTTAAATCATCATCATTAACATTCTCAAATGCTATTTGAACTCCTTCATCAGTTTCTTGTACTATTGGTTTAAGATTTCTTCGATCGATTCTAGACAATAATCTTCTATAATTTAAAATAGTTTCTTGGGTTATATTTTCAGAATTTAAATTCTCCATATACATATCAAGTAATTTTTGTATAGATTCCACCCTACATTTTGAAATTTCTTCAGGAATATTCTCATTTCTAAAATATTGATAATTAATAATCAATCCTTCCAAATTCATTTTTCTAAATTCTTGATTGCATGTATCCAGTCTTTCTTGAATTAAAAACCTTCTATTAATAGGTGCAATTGTATATAATGATTTAGCTTCAGATTCTTGATTCCATCTAACATTATCATACATAAATAAATCAAGTGTTTTAAATAAAATTAACGCAATATCAAAAAAATTATCCGGGTATGCTAATACTATACTGGTTACAACTGCAGTTAATGAAGCTGACTTTGATTTGAGTAAAACCTTCTTCAATATTTTTTCAACATCACCAAAATTATCATTTTCACATTCTTCAAGCAAAAATTTCTCTAATGCCATATGCATGATTTTTAACAATGTAGGAATTACTGGAAAACCAGATCCCCTATAACATTGCCATAACGAGTTTGAGATGTATTGTTTATTTTTTATTCCTTCAATTTCTAATTCAATTTCGTTGATACGATAAAAATCATCCTTTTCAGCAGGATAGTTTTCAACATGATGAATAATGGATGTATTCACAAAATTTATTATAAAATCTACTGTTTTTTCGGGATTATACATTAATAAATATAAGATAGGAGTTTCAAAAGGACTTGCATAAAAATACCTAGAAGTAGTATTTTGATCTATTAAAAAACTTTCTTCATATTCTGAAAAATAATATTTGGATTCATCATTACCCGTCCAAAATAGGTGAGCTAACTTCAATATTTCATTGGGTAAAACTTCGCATATGTGCCCATAATTTTCCATACTTAATATTCGAGTTGACAGCAGATAATAAGGATTTTGACTTTTTTTCCAATTATTTAATACTACATTATTTAAAATATCTTCAAGTTCATTTTTTATTTCTTTTGAACCTAAAAGGATAATAGAAATACAATCATTTTTAAGTTTATCCACATTGTAGTATCCCTTTTCTTCCAAATTTTCATAAAACTTTAATCCGATTAATGAAGATGTTTGGGTCGTATTTCCTTTATAATAATGATGATTCCAGTTTAATAAATAAGGTACAATTATTTCGATTTGAGATTTGTTCCATTTTTCCAAATTATCATATAAAAATGAAATAACTTTTTCCCAATAAGCTCCATAAGGTTTGTAAATAATATTATTAGTATGTTCTTTTATCAATTTTAAAAATTCAGAATCACTTTCTTTTCTAAAAATTGTTTGTAACCAGTACAATATTCTTTTTAGAATATAGTCATCAGTTACTATTTGAAATTTATATTTTTTCAAAAATAATTCAAATTTGTTTGAAATCATGACTGCAAAGATAGTTTCATCAATCCATAATTCTTCACATTGCCCATCCAGAATAACAAAATCTAAAAATTCAACAATACTTTCATAATTATTATTTAAATGATAAAGTAACCATTTTCTATAACCTACTTTAAATTTAATCGAATCATTAATTTGTTTAAAAAATATCTCATAATTTCCATTAGATTCATTAAAAGTTTTATTAATTATTCTATCCATGCCCCAATCTTCATAGATATCATGGCAAAAATGATACCTATCAGAAATGTTACTAATAATCCCTTCCCTTTGAAAATCATTTAATATTTCTTGACAAGTACTGTCAATGTCAAATTTAAAGTAAGGATTGATAGATCTTTTTTCAATGAATTTTAGAAAACACTCCTCTCTTTTATTAGGCGCATTTCCATATTCATAATGTGATTTTTTAATTATCAACTCCCATAATACATCTTTAATTTCGTTTTCATTATCTAAATCAATATTATCAATATTAGACAAATATGCATTTAAATAAAACAAATTTTGAAGTGAATTTTTAAATTTAAAATTATCTGGCAACTTTAAATTATTCTCTTCAAATAAATTACTTAACTCTTCTATTGATAATTCTTTTAAATTTATTTCATCTACTTTAAAGTTAAAATTTACTTTTAGATTCAATTTTAAACTATTAGAATAATTTATCCTAGAAGTGAAAATAATTTTCCAAGAATCTTGAATCATCAATTTTAAAAACTCATTAATGACTATCTGATTTTTTAAAGTACCTATTAATTCAGCAGAATCTATTAAAATAAATTTTTCATCATAATCATTAAAAAACTCCCTAAAGTCATTTAAAGACAAATTAAATCTATTAAAAAAGAATTGGATATGATCTACATCAAAATCATCTGGTTTGAACATCAAAATAGGACAATCTTCTTGTTTTAAGAATTCTTTTGCTAAAGCAGATTTACCGCATCCTGGATTTCCATTAATCAACAAACAATCATTTTTAGATATTTTTTCATCGATTTCATTTATATATGAATCCCTACTAATTTTAATTATATCTTCATTAAGATTTATATCATCTTTAATATAATCAAACAAAGAATTTGAATAAATAATCAACTCTTCAATATAATCCAAAAACGATTTTTCCTTACCAAAAAATTTATCATGAATTCGTTGGTTTTCAGGTTGGAATAAAATCACATCCAATTGGCCCTTTAAATACCATTTAATTTTTATACCTCTTTCATTTGCATATTTTTCTACTTTAATTTGTTCAAGAGGTTTATTACTACCATTTTTACGGCCTTGGCCATATTCAACATTTATATAAAATTCGATTTTAGAAATATTAGGATAATCTCTTTTTGCACATCTAATTGATTTTTTTAAATCTGGTGTGTGTTCTGACAATTTTGTTTTATAAAATTTTGCTTGAAAACCAATACATTCATCATTCACTTTAATGGGTCTTTTTTCAATACCTCTTTGATTAAAATAGCCAAAAATTCCTTCTTTTCTATCATATTTTGCACAAAATAAAAGATAAATCATTTCTTCAAAAGCTTTAGATTCATTACCTTCATTTTTTACATTAAATTGAGCCCAGTCAACCATTAAACCACCTTGATAAAAAAAATTGGAAATATAATAATAGTATATTAATTATTTTATTTAAAATACAACATTGAGTAATTTAATAATCTCAAATAAAGTTTTTAAATTCAATGAAAATAAATATTTATAAATCGAAAAAAAAATATATTGATAAATTATTCGAACAGATTTTGTTATCGAATTGAATAAAATTAGGCATGAATCTTTTATTAATTAATATTTCTATTATGAATCCATTCACGGTGTTTTCCAATAGCTACTCTAACAATAACATCAATAAGATCCACTTCATCTGTCTGTTTGAAATAATAATATGCTGGCCCTTCCAACATTTGTCTTAAATCATAGAATGGTCTTGGCTTAACTGCATCTGGATGCATCAACCCATAATTTTTTAATAGTTTAATGTTTTCTGTTTCGTATTTTTCTAATTTGGATTTCTACACTTTAGTAGCTACTGTCTTTTCTTTCTTGTCGAACAGCTTAGCTATTTGTGATGAATCAATTAAGATACTGGATTCTATTAACAGTAATGTTATTTCTTTTCTTTTAACTGTTATTGTTGTTGAATGTGAATTTTCATTATCTAGAATTAATTTCATTTTATAGCCTCATTTATATAATATGGCCATTTCTTAAATAAATAGTTGAAGTTGGGAGAGGGTCAATCCCAGCTTGTTAAGGAATTTAGAGTTATTAAACTCTTAGCAGAAGATGTTAGTGAAGAAAAAGCAATTGTAAAACTTCACTACCAATCCTTTTAGAGATTTAATATTCTTTAATCCCTACACGCTCTCCTTACGAAAGGGTCAAATATTTAGGAGATTAAATTATGGTTCTATGCTCTAAATTCACCTTTAATAATCCTATTTGGTGCGTTCATTAACACCCATACGCTTGAAAGTATGAATAGCTTTGTGTACATTGGCAATCCATCACGAATGTCTTTTCTCATGAATTCAATCAATGGATAGAAATCATACATCTCGCCGTCAGGTCCTAAAGGAGCAACAGTTGTTCCTGTAGTCCTTGAGTATAACAATTTCATTCCAGGATTGATGTAGTTCATACCGATGTAAGTTTTGTCACCCATTTCAGAACCACCATCACAGACAGCAGTACCTAAGATATCAATGTTGTCTACAACGTAATAGCTTTTGATTAATTCTACCGGTTCGACTTGTCTGTTGCTTGAGAATATATCTGATTTCAAGGTTGTTAATGATTTATAACTAACAGCCATTGAGTTTAAGTTGGTAAAGCTTCCTGCTGATTCTTTGAATTTTTCCTGAGCTTTAAGTATGGTCATACCAGTATCATCACCAGATTCAAAGTCATAGGTAGCTACTTTGGATGAATTCATTATCATGTCAATAGCTGCCCTTTCAATGCTTCTGCCTATAAGAATTCCCACGTCCTGTAACATGTCATTAACGGAGATTAAATTAGAATCCAACATTTGAGCAGAAACATTCAATACCCCACCAATAGTATCAATGGAGATAGTTTCACTGATTGGTTTTCTGATGTTTAATTCCTGAAGGGTTGCGCCAGGAGCAATATCTTTGGCCTCACCAAGCACGCCAGATTGAATAGCTTCCTCGATATTGACTCTTTGAGACATGTAAGTGTAATACTGACTATTTTCTTCAATTTCTTGCTTTGGAAGCAATCTGGTGAATTTCATCCATTTTGCTGAAGTGTCTGCAACAATCTGTGCCATTACTTCATTTTGTACTTTAGAATCATTTCCTTTGGTTAACATTAACATTTCCTCCTATGGTCTGCAAGTACCTTTCAAAGCAAGTCCAGGTTTATTTAATAATATTCCGACTTTACTTTGGATGAACAATTTTGTATATTGAGGTAACTCATCGTAAATGCCTTTTCTCATGATTTCAATGATTGGATAGAAATCTGCAATGTTTTCATCAGATGTAATTGGTGCAACGGTAGTTCCTGAACTTTTGGAGTATAGAACGGTTAATGGAGCGTTTCTTAAATCGAAACCGATGTATTGTTTTTCACCTATTAATGATCCGCCGTCAGCTTGGGTTGTTCCTAATAAATCGATATTGTCAATGCCATAGTATTCCTTAATGTCTTCTACAGGCTGAACCTATTTGTTGGATGAGTAAGCTAACTGTTTAACATATGATAATGTTTTGTAAGACTCTGCCATTATTGTTAAGTCTGCTCCTGAATCAGCATTGCCTTTGAAAGCTTCCTGTGCTTTAAGGATGAACTGGCCGTATGCTTCCATAGTATCTTCAGTTTGGGTAGTATTGTATACTTGAACATTTGGTGAGCTTAATAATGTATCGTGAATGTTATATTCAATACGATTTGCAATAACAGTAGCTACATCACCTAACAAATCTTCAAATGAAACAATATCGCTGTCAAAAATGTCTTTATTAACATTTAAGACTCCACCAACAGAATCAATAGAAATTGTGTCTGTTACCGGTTTTCTAATGTTTAACTCTTGCAAAGATGCACCTGGAGCAATATCTTTAGCTTCCTGAATACGGGGTCGGCTTCGTTGACGACCAGCGGGCTTGCAAAGATGCACCTGGAGCAATATCTTTAGCTTCTCCAAGCAAACCTTTTTTGATAGCTTCATCAAGATTAATGTTCTGTCTGAAGTAGGTATAATAATCTGAGTTCTCTTTGATTTCTTGTTTAGGAAACAATCTAGCTAACTTTAATCTTTTTGCGGTTTCATCAGTAATAGTTTGAGCTATTACTTCGTTTTGAACTTTAGTATCATTTCCTTTTGTAATCATTTTAAGCATCACCTATATCGTATGGTCTGAATACTTCAATGTAATTGTAATCATTTGAGTTGGTTACAGGATGCATTGCGATATATTCGCCGTCTTGGGATTTGATGGCTCCAGTGCTGCTTAAAGCTATTCTGTCATTAACGGCAATATTTGATAATCCACTAGCTAATTTTAATCTGAATAAATGTCCTAATACTAGTATTGCAGTTTTTCTTCTACCTCCAGTCATGGTAACTGGATCGTTGACTGCAATGCCTAAAATGATTTCACCTTCAGCTGCAGTGTATTTTTTAACTGTTGGTTTTCCAATGTCTGAGTTATCTGATAAGGTTACGGCATCATCAACTTTAACTTTGTCTCCAGCATACTCATATCCTGGAGTCTCTCCGGTTGGAATTGTTACAGTAGTTGCAGTGATAGTACCTTCATCCAATAAGAAAGTTGTAACTTCTTTTCTTTCTTCAAGTAAAATAATTGAATCTGCCATTAAATATATCCTCCAATTAATTCTTTATTATGTAATTTATTACTTATAATATATAAATATTTATATATAATGGCTACTTTTTAAAAATTTAATGAAAGTTGACATTAACATTATGGATTTATAGAAGATTCTTAAAAATAAGAAAAAATATTTAAAGTTGTATTAAGGAAGTAATTAAACTAATTATTTGATCAATATGTTGTGTCAATACATTTGCAGTAGCTGAAATTGCAATATCTTTAATAACAGATTTTATCGTATTGCTCGCATATTGTATTTTGCTTAAATCAAAGTTTTCCTTTTCTAATTCTTCTTTAATCACAACAACATTGTTTTGAATATTTATTTTTATGTCTTCATCAATATTCTCAGAATTTAGTATGTCTAATATGCCATTTAAATTATCCTGAATGTCTCCTTTTATTGAAATAATATTAGTAATCTGAGCATTATCCCCCATAATATTAAAATTATCAACATGATTAATTATAACATGAGAATCATTTCTTATTGCATCCAATTTTTCATCATTTGTAAATACATCTTGATTTTCTAATTCTATACACCATTCTAAAATAATATTTTTTACATTAGAGACTATTGCTTTAAGTTTATGCATTGGACATGTCCTATATATGTTAACTAACTCATTATTACTTTCTAAAATAGGTTTTTGTATCCTATAATCTAATGTTTTAATGAAAAAAGGATAATTTGAATTAATTAAATCAATTATTTGTGGAATTGATTCATATAAATGTATTGTATGTAATGAGTCATCAGGCAACCCATCCACTACTGTTGGAATATATTTTTCATATTTTGTATCTCCCATTAAAGTACATTCGAATATTCTATAATCCGGTAGTTCTTCAAATTCATCATAACCATCAAGTTCATTGCTAATAAAGATAGTAAAATCATCTAAATTTGATTGTTTTGATAAGATTAGTGCTTTACGTAAGATTTGTAAATCATCTTCTCCGTTAATTATATCATTTTGCAAATCGGATATTAACTTTGTCATATAATCACACAAAATCAATCTTTAAAATAAAATTGTCTAATCTATTAATTTTCAATAGACTAAACAATTCAAAGTATTTTTATTAAATAATTTAATTAAATTAATATTTGTAAGATATATTATTTATTCTCTCACTTAATGATAGATTACTTATCTCCATCCTTTCAGTCATGTTAATAGTTAATTCAAATTCATCGTAAGTTCTTATTTTTTTCATCAATCAATTTAATCACTGGTAATATTTAATCATGTAAGTAACTATTGTCTTCAACTTGTAATTCTACAAGTTCATAACAACATTCTTACAGGGCAAACATTATAACTTGTGTTTAATAAAGATAATTAATATAAGGTGATATCTCATGTATTTTAATGAATCTTTGTTAGAAGAATCATTTAAAACATTATTTGAAAATGAAGGGTATATTTGTAATCTTGGTGAAGAAATTGAATCAAGAAGTATAAAAGAAGTTATTATTAAAGAAGATTTAATTAAATTTATCAAATCAAAATATACGGAGTTATCAGATGAAGAAATTAATTTAATTGCAAATACTATTGAAAATATTTCTGATGATACACTATATGATTTAAATAAAAAATTTAACAAGTATCTAACTGAAGGAATGCTGTTTAAAAGAATGAATGCAGATGATAAAGATTTAATGATAGATTTAGTTGATATTAATGATATTAACTCAAATATTTTTAGATTTGTAAATCAAGTTGAAATTAAAGGATATGAATTCCGCATCCCTGATGGAATTATTTTTGTTAATGGTTTGCCATTAGTTGTATTAGAATTTAAAAGTGCGATTAGGGAAGAAGCTACAATTTACAATGCATATGAACAAATAACTATAAGATACATGAGAGATATTCCGGATTTATTTAAATATAATTCTTTTGTTGTTATTAGCGATGGAGTGAATAATAAATACGGATCCGTATTTGCTGATTATGATTACTATTATAGTTGGAGAAGACAAGATGATAATTTTGAAGAAGTTGATGGAATAGATTCAGCATTCAGTATGGTAATGGGCCTATTTAAAAAAGAAAGATTCATTGACATAGTCAAAAATTTTGTTTACTTTCCAGATAAAGCAAATATTGAAACAAAGATGATTTCAAGATATTCACAATATTTCGCTGCAACAAAATTACATGACAGCATTAAAAGGAATATGAAACCTCATGGCAATGGTAAAGGAGGAACATATTTTGGAGCAACAGGATGTGGAAAAAGTTTAACAATGCTTTTTTTAACAAGATTGCTGATGAGAGATATTGATTTAAAAAATCCTACAATCTTATTAATAACTGATAGAACAGATCTTGACAAACAACTATCAGAATTATTTATCAACTCTAAAAAATTCATTGGAGACGATAATGTTGTAAAAATCAAATCTCGTGAAGATTTAAAAGAAAAATTATATAAAAATGAAAGTGGATCAGTTTATTTAACTACCATACAAAAATTCACAGAAGATTTAGATTTATTAAGTGATAGAAGTAATATTATTTGCATTTCTGATGAAGCACATAGAACCCAAATAAATTTAGAATCAAAACAAGTAATCACAGATAAAGGTGTTAAAAAGAAATATGGATTTGCTAAATTTTTACATGACTCACTGCCTAATGCAACCTATGTAGGATTTACAGGAACACCAGTTGATAAAACTTTAGATGTATTTGGTCCTGTTGTAGATAAATACACTATGAAAGAATCAATAGAAGATGGCGTGACAGTTAATCTAATTTATAATGGAAGGGCAGCAGATATTATATTAAATCAAATCAAAGTTAATGATATAGAAGAATATTATCAGAAATGTGAAGAGGAAGGAGCAAATGAGTATCAAATTGAAGCTAGTAAAAAAGAAGTAGCAAAAATGAACTCATTAATTGGTGATGAAGATAGATTAAGACAAATAGCTAAAGATTTTATTAAATTATATGAGACAAGAGTTGAGGAAAATGCGACTGTTAAAGGTAAGGCATTATTTGTATGTGCAACAAGACCTATAGCTTATAAATTTTATAAGATTATTTTAGATTTAAGACCAGAATGGGGAGAACTTGCTTATTCTGATGAAGAAATTACAGATTATGAAAAAAGATTACTTAAGAAAATGCCTAAAGTCAAAATGGTCATGACACGAAACCAAGATGATGATAAAGAAATGTATGAATTATTAGGCAATGATGCTGATCGTGATGAAGCTGCAAGACAATTCAAAAATGAAAAATCTAATTTTAAAATAGCAATTGTAAGAGATAAATGGTTAACTGGTTTTGATGCGCCTTGTTTAGATACAATATTCATAGATAAACCTATAAAAGAACATAATTTAATTCAAACAATATCCAGAGTTAATAGAACATATGAAGGAAAAGAAAAAGGATTGATTGTTGATTACATTGGAATTAAAAAATATATGAATCAAGCTTTAGGTAAATATACAAATTTTGACTCAGAAGAATTTGAAGAAGTCGAAGAAGCTGTAAAAATAGTTAAAAATGAATTGAACATTTTACATAATATGTTTCACAATTTCAATGATAAAATGTTCTTCACAGGAACTCCATTAGAAAAACTAGAATGTTTAAATAATGCAGTAGAATATATACAAGCTACAGAAGAATTAGAAAAACGATTCATGAAATCCGTAAAAAGATTAAAATCATCATATAATCTTTGTATCAATCACAAAGATATAACTAATAAAGAAAGAGAATATATTCATTTTTACACTGGCATTAAAGCAGTACTATTTAAATTAACTAAAGGGGAAGCTCCAGATATTCATCAAATGAATAGGGCTGCAATGCAATTAATGGAACAAGCCATAGAATCAACTGGTGTTGAAGAAGTTGTTAATATTGAAGGTAACATTCAAGACATTGATATATTATCTGATGAGTATTTAGATAGGATTATGAAAATAAAACAACCAAATACCCGTATTAAAATATTAGAAAGATTATTAAAACAAACTTTAAATGAGTATGGTAAAACAAATAAAATAAAAGCATTATCATTCACTGAAAGATTAAATAATCTTATTGATGAGTATAATAATCGTATTGATGACAAAAAATTAGTTGAAGAAGTTATTGATGATGTAATGGAAGGATTAATAGATTTGATAAAAGATATCGAAAAAGACAAGAAATCCTATAAAGAAAAAAACATTGATTTTGAAGAAAAAGCTTTTTATGATATATTAGATTTAATTGCTAAAAAACATGATTTTGAATATCCTGAAGAAAAATTAATTAAATTAGCAAAAGAAGTTAAACAATTAGTATCTGATGTTACTAAGTATGTTGATTGGGACATCCGAAAAGATATAAATGCTCAATTTAAGGTAGACTTAATCATATTATTAGGTAAAAATAAATATCCCCCACAATTGAATAATGAAGTATTTGATGAAGTATTTGAACAAGCAAAAAATTTTAGAAGGAATATATAGGTGGAAAAATGGCTAAAGAAGTAAGTTTTGAAGAAAAATTATGGAAATCTGCAATAAAACTTAGGGGCGGTGTTGAAACTGCAGAATATAAACATGTTGTATTAAGTTTAATATTTTTAAAATATGTTAATGATCGCTTTGATAAACAGTTAAATAAGATTACAAAAGAGTTTGGTGAAGAATATATAGATATCCCTGAGTTTTATATTAAGGATAATGCCTTTTACATACCTGAAACCTCTCGTTGGTCTTATATAATGGAAAATGCCAAACAGAGCGACATTACTATTAAAATTGATACTGCATTACATGACATTGAATTAAATAATGAAGGATTGAAAGGTGCATTACCTAATAATTATTATTCCAGATTAGAAATAGATCATACAAAACTTGCATCATTATTGGATGTAATAAATACAATTAAAATTAAAGATGATGAAGAAGACAGTATTGGTAGAATATATGAATATTTTTTAGGTCAATTTGCAGGTAAAGAAGGACAAGGAAAAGGAGAATTTTATACACCAAAATCTGTTGTAAAATTAATAGCTGAATTAATTGAACCTTATGATGGTAAAATTTACGACCCTTGCTGTGGTTCTGGAGGAATGTTTGTTCAATCAATGGAATTTATTAAACAACATGAAGGAAATAGTAAAAATGTTTCAATTTATGGACAAGAAGCAATAGCCACAACCAGAAAATTAGGTATGATGAATTTAGCAATAAGAGGAATCTCATATAATCTTGGTGAAAAAAATGCAGATACATTTTTGAATGATCTACATAAGGATTTAAAAGCAGATTATATCATGGCAAATCCCCCATTCAATTTAGATAGTTGGAGAGAAGATAACCAATTAATAAATGATTATAGATGGTCAGGATATGAGATTCCACCAGTTGGAAATGCAAATTATGCATGGATTTTACATATGGTATCTAAATTATCTGAAAATGGAGTAGCAGGGTTCATTTTATCAAATGGCGCGTTAAATTCTGGCGGTGTTGAATATAACATTAGAAAAAAATTAATCGAAAATGGATTAATTGAATCAATAATGGTTTTACCTATGAAATTATTCTATTCCACTAATATCTCAGTAACATTATGGGTTATCAATAAAAATAAAATTGAAACATCAATTAAAAAGAATGATGAACTTAAAACATATAGAAACAGAAAAGATGAAGTCATATTTTTTGATTTAAGAAATATGGGTTCTCCATATAATAAAAAATATGTTGAATTAACTGATGATGATAGAAATAAAGTTGTGGAGACTTTTCATAGATGGCAATTAGATATTTCTGATTATGGAGATGTTCCTGAATTTTGTTATTCTGCATCTCTTGATGAAATTAAAGAAAATGATTATGATTTATCTCCTAGTCAATATATAGAATTTGTAAATAAAGATGAAACTATGGATTATGATTCTGAAATGACTAGATTAAGTAGAGAACTTGAAGAGTTACTTAAAGAAGAATCAAACTCTACAGATATTTTGATTAAATTGATGAAGGAGTTAGATTATGAAATTCGATTATAAAAAGTTAGGAAATTTGATTGAAATATCGGAAACAAAAAATAAAGATTTAACTGTAACAAAACTTGTTGGAATGAATATACATAAAGAATTTATACCCTCTGTCGCAAATACGATTGGAACAAATCTGGCAAGATATAAATTAATTAATGAGAATCAATTTGCTTGTAATTTAATGCACGTAGGTAGAGATAAATCAGTAGTTATATCTTTATTCACCTCGAAAAAACCAACTATTATTTCTCCAGCATATAAAGTTTTTGAAATAAAAAATAAAGAGATGATACTTCCAAAATTTTTGATGATGTATTTTCGAAGATCTGAATTTGACCGGTTAGGATGGTTTTATACTGATAGTAGTATTAGGGGTAGTTTAGATTGGGCAAAATTTTGCGATATTAAGATTCCAATTCCAACATTAGAAATACAAGAAAAAATTGTTAAAATTTATGAATTTTTAAATTATAGGATAAAATTAAAAGAAAGAATAAATAAAAATTTAATTAATATATGCAAAGCTATTTTTAGAAAAGATTTTATTAATTATGAAAATTACAATGATTTAAAAGATAGTGATTGTGGTTTAATTCCATCAGATTTTGAAGTAAAATCCATAGATGAAATTTCTAAAGAAGTTGTTTGTGGTAAAACGCCTCCAACAAAAAAAGAAGAGAATTATGGAAAGGACATGCCTTTTATAACCATTCCAGACATGCATAATAATGTTTTTGTAATAACAACTGAAAGAAAATTGTCTGAAATAGGAATTAAAAGTCAAATTAAAAAGACTTTACCCAAAAATAGTGTTTGTGTAAGTTGTATTGCTACTGCAGGTTTAGTTAGTTTAACTTATGAAAAAAGTCAAACCAACCAACAGATTAATAGTATAATATGTGCTGAAGATATAAGTCCATATTTTATTTATTTGTACATTGAAGAAATGTCTGAATACATTAAACTTCTTGGTTCTGGTGGAAGTACAACATTAAATTTAAATAAAAATGAATTTTCTAAAATAAAACTTGTGATTCCGCCTAAAAAAACTATGGATAAGTTTCATAATTATATAAAATCACTATTTGAAGAAATAAAATCTAATCAACTTGAAATTATAAAATTAACAAAATTAAGAGATGCATTACTCCCTAAATTAATGTCTGGTGAAATTGATGTTTCTAAGATAAATTATGATTTAGAATAATAATAGTTTTAAATATTATTATTTTATTTCCAATTATTGTGCTTTTTTTATAATATCATGTTAAATAACACTGTTATATTAATTTTCAATTGAATATCATAATATTTAATTTTGTTTTATCCAATGAATTTACGATGTGCAAGTTTAACATTGCTTTGGTTTACCATTGCATATTGCATAGTTGTATCAATTTGCACATGTCCAAGTAATTTTTGCACTTGTTCTATAGGCATTCCTTTATCAATGGCATTTGTTGCCATTGTTCTTCTGAATTTGTGGGGGTGAACTTTTTTTATATTACATTTTTTACCTAATTCTCTTATTCGAGTTTCAACACCACTTATTCCTAATCTTTTAAATGGTTTATTCAATGAAACAAATAGTGCAGGATTATTATCATTTCTTCCTTGTAAATATTCTATTAAATGTATTTTAGTTCTAGCATCAAAGTACACTACTCTTTCACTTTCTCCTTTCCCAAATACAACACATTCTCGCTCATAAAAATCAACATCTTCTATGTTTAATCGCACTAATTCTCCTACTCGGATTCCAGTTGATGTTAATAATTCTACCATTGATAAATCTCTTATTTCATCACAATTATCTCTTAAAATTTCTAAATTTTCATCTGTTAATACTTCCTTAACAACACGACCTGTTTTCACACGATGTATTCGTCTAACAGGATTTTTGAGTATATAATCTTCATCTTCTAACCATGAAAAGAAACTTGAGAATATTCTTCTTATATTGTCAATTGTTGTTTTTGATGAATTTTTAGCATATTTATGATCAAAAAGATATTTTCTTAAATCATCTGTTGTAATGTTATAAACTTGTTTTTTTAATTTTTCTAACATTTTTTCAATTGTTGATTTATAATAAACAATTGTCTTATCAGAACAACCTTCTACTTGTTTTGCAGATAAAAATAAATTTAATAATTTAAAATTATCTATTTCATTTAGCTCATTGTTATTATCAATCAATTCAATATCTTTAAGTGAATTTAACAAGGTATTTGTTAATTTTAGATATTGGTCTTGATTTAAATAAGGTTTCATTTTGTTTTGTATTTTTGATATTATTTTTGTTTTCATTTTGTAATCCTCAATATCAAATTTACAATTTTTTTGTATAAAATAACTAACATTATTTTCAAATCATAATTTATCTTAGAAACATCAATTTCACCCGACATGAGTTTAGGAAGTAAAATGTCTCTTAATTTAGTTAACTTTGATATTTCGCCTTGATTTATTTTAATCTGTTCAAAAATACTATTAAATAGTATTGATACAGAATTTAATTTTTCTTTTGAAGGAATTAATATCGGAATCTTTTTGACAATTTTAGAATTAATAGCTTTAGCTATTGATGATGTACTTCCCAATGACTCATAATTAAAATTTTTAAGATATAAATAAAGATACTCTGTTGTTATTAAATCGTTATTCAATTTAAAATGCGCAATAGCTTCATTAGTTACCATTTTTTCAGTAGTAATTCCCAATCTACCAACAGTAAGTTTAAAACTTAAAATCACAGTATCTTTTGGTATTAATTTAACATTAAATTTATAAATTGCTTCTTCAGTGAGATATTCCGATGTTTCAAAAACATATACTTCTGATTTTCCAAGGTCTTTTATTGAAATCCATTTTATTCCATTAGTCTCTGAAAACCATTGAGGTTCTTTACGTGGTGGTGTTTTTCCAATAGTTACATCAGATATTTTATCTAAAGAGACATAAAACCATTTTTTAGGAATTAATCCAAATTCAGAAGAATTCAAATTATTATTATCATATTCCTCAAAATTCAAAAACTCTTTTTTAAAAATTCCATTTGCAATATCCATTAAATTTTTATTTAGAATTTAAATATTACAAAATTGAGGATATTGGAGAAGTTGTTTCAGGAGGTACTCCTTCAACAAACAAAAATGAGTACTGGTATGGAGATATAAGTTGGATTACACCAAAAGATTTGTCTTCTTATAGTGATATTTATATTTCTAAAGGTGAGAGAAATATTTCCCAAGAAGGATTAAATAATTCTAGTGCAAGATTAATTCCTAAAAATACTGTTTTAATGACTTCTAGAGCACCAATTGGATATATTGCTATTGCAAATAATGAATTATCTACAAATCAAGGATTTAAAAGTTTAATTTGTAATGAGGATATTTGCTATCACAAATATTTCTATTATTGGCTTAAATTAAACATAAAATACATTATAAATAATTCTAATGGTTCAACATTTAAAGAAATATCTGGAGGAACTTTTAAAAACTTAGAAATATCAATACCTTCAATCAATGACCAAAAAAGAGTTATTTCAATTTTATGGAATGTGGATAAAAAAATTTCTATGTTGAAGAAAATAAATAATTTTTATAAATTTCATCACCTTCAGAAGACAATTCCATAATGTATCTTAATACATCATCTCTTGAATAGCTGAAGTAAATATCTAAAGTTTCATTAATGCCCATCAATTCCAATTGACGATTTAATAGTTCATTACAATACTTTAACACCCACTTCTGATCATTAGCTACATTAACAATAAAACCTGTAATAGCTGAATCGTTAATGTATTCAGCTACATTCTGATTAGACTTCTCATTACCTGCTTGAGACTGAGGAGTTACAAAAGTCCTTAAAATATTATTTCTAAAGATTTCAGTCTGCCTTGTATAGTCAGACCGGTAGTTGTTACCCCCAAGGATTTTACTTTCTATTCCCGGAGGTACAATAGCTACATTACTATCTGCTGTAGTTCCATAGTCAGCATACAAATTTTCTTTAGCGGTTGAGGATAATTCAGTAATTATAGGTTGGCCGTTAGCATCCAATGAAGGTTTAATTTCAATAATATTATCCTTATTAATTCTTTCCATCTGGTTTCTTTCCAAGTTACATTTATGATAAATATCATCAAGACAATTAAGGATGATGCTTTGCGCTTCACAGTAGATTTCATTGTACATGAAGTTAATGACTTCTTCAGGTTCATACTTTACCGTTAATGTTCCCTCTTCAACACTAACATAATTATTAAACTCTTCAGGAGATCCGTTAACAATATCTTTCGGCATCTCATGAAGAAATAGCTGCACTTCATTATCATCATTGAATTCTTTTTTAAGGCCATGGCCATGTGCACCAATTTCCAAAAATACAGGTTTAATGTATTTGCCTATGGATTTATCCCAACGTTGTACTGGTTTAATTAGACCTTCCCCATCAACCATTCACCTTGTAAGATATTTTTAGCTACTTGGCTGATGTCAATTTTTCTAGCCCATAAAATTAAAGTTAATTTCTGCTCTTTGGATAATTTATTTTCTTTATCAATAAGAACAATATTAACATTAGCTTTATCAATTCTATTTTTCAAAATACCTGAAGTATAACCGTCGAGTTTAACAGCATAACGTGCATTAGCTATTGTTTTGTTAATTACTGGCGGAAGTGCATCTGGAAGATCAAAGCCAGTGTTAATCCCATCAGTTCGGGGTTGTCTTTCATCCTCACCCCAATAGCTGCGCTTAGTATTATACTGTTCCACCCTATTGTTCAATAATCGGGTTTTAATATAATCCATAAGTTTCATATAATCCCCCCCTGTATTTTTTGATTACATATTTTTATTATATTTTATATTATATAATTTATATAAAATAAGTAATAAAATTTGTGTAATAAAATATTATGCCACTACTTTTAAACAGATTAATTTGTAAAAATCCAATCTATAAACTCAGTGTAAATTTATTGTAAATATGAATAAAAACCTTAGACTGTTTATTATTTAAAAATAAGATATGACGTGTGGTAAAAAAATATAATCGATATATATATATATATATATATATATATATATATGGGATTTTAAACCTAATACTTGAAGAGATATATGTATAACTTAATAATAATGAGTTAATAGAAATATGGAAGTATTATTTTATGGGCATTTATGAGATTATATTTAGAACCTGCGGTCATTTATGTCATCAAAAGTCTGAAAGAAGTTTCTTCATAGGAAACTATCAATTTCCATTTTGTGCTCGTTGCAGTGGAATATTATTTGGAGTACTAATTGGATTACCCATTTCACTTGCAGTACCATTTGAAAACTTTTATTTGATAATCTTTTTATGGATTCCAATGATTATTGATGGTTTAGTACAAAAACATACTTCATATTTAAGTAATAATCGAAGAAGATTAATTACTGGCTTATTATTTGGATTTGGATATATGTATGTATTTATGATGTTAGATAGGATGTTTTGGTGATAATATGGTTGCAATATTAGCATTTATTGGACTATTAGTATGTGTTGGGGTCTGTGCATCTTCTTGTTCAGATTTAAAAAAGTAAATGTAACTTTTAGATTAAGGTGATAAAATATGTTAGCTTTAATAGGATTAATTTTTGTATGTGGTATTGTATGGGTCGTATGTTCTGAATGTAATATGGATCAATAAAACAAAATCAAATTAAATATGTCATTTTAATTTTTAAAATAATACAATAAAATGGAGCAGATTTAAATGAGTTTAGGTGATTTTTAGTATCTAGTGTAGCAGGTGTTGATAAAAATTGGGTTGCGAAACTGAGGCATATTCATAGACTAATTGAACAATTACAGAGCGAAGGATGGTACATTAAATATCAATATGATAAGAATATGACTTTGATAATTCTATTTAAATTGTACCCTGAATCAGATGAAGTGTATTTAATCGAATATGAATATTTAGAAATTGATGAAGCCATTAGAATGGTTACTAAATGGAAAAGCGGTCAAAACGCATTTGAAACTATTGATGAATGGGAACCTTATAATATTGGTTTCTTATTTGAAGACCAAGTACCCCCTGATTTATAATCTTATAAGATTTTGTATCTCCATGAAAGCATATCCTAAACCATCCCATCCATTAGGAGAGGAATATCCTTTCATAATTATTATTTTCACATTGATTCTAATGAGTATTGTTTTGAATCTTTTTGTCCATTACAGCACGATTAATATTTCTTCATGATTAACCATCATTTCTAGTACTTAACCCATGTAAGAAATCTAAAATCATAAAACATCTTACCACATAATCTTTTTTACCATAATGAAAATTTTCCCCATGTAAAATTTTATTTCTACTGAAATGTATTGATGTTTTATAATCTTCCCTAGGTTCAGTGTTCTGGAGCAAAACATCAATAAAAACATCATTCATTACATCAAAAAATCCATCACCAGACGTTAATTCCTTATAATACTGATTAAACCAAATATTTTGTCCATGTTCATCTTTTAGTTTGTTACCTTCCAAATCAAAAACTTTTTTATGATCGACCACTAATCCATTTTGTTTCATAAATTCTTGTTGAATTCCATCAATTTGAGCAATTAATGTTGGAACAATCAAATTTGAAAAATTAACTCCCTTAGGACAGTTTTTAATAATATTTACACAATCTCTAATAATTTTCATTCTACCTTTAAAAATTGGATTTTTTCCCAATTTCTTACAAATTCATCAAGATTTCTACAATCATTTTCTAAAAAATAATTAACAAAAACTTTATTAATTTCATGATATTTATTTCTAGAAGGTTTTTTACAAGCAGAAAGAATATCTTTAACAATATAAGTATACATACTTGGACTAATAAACCAATGATACTTTTTTATACAGGTTAAAGCATTATCTCTTGAAATATTGTATTTTTCAAATACTTCATCCCAAAATATATCTAAATAATAAGTAGCTTGAATTAAATTTTTATTAACATTAAACCAATTTGACCACAAATTAATTTGTGGTTCAATAATCTTTTGAATAGATATTGCAGAGTATGCTGCGGACAAATCAAATAAACGAATATATTCATTGAGTTGAGGAAGAGATATTGATTGCTGAATTGTATTTACAGCGTTTGAAACCTCAACCATACTATCCATAATTAATTCTTGTGAATTAAGAATATATTTTGAAATTTGTTGAGGTATTGTAATTAAATCTAATGTTTGTTCTATTGAATCAATTATTTGGTTTCTATGAGCCAATATTGGTTTTAGAAGATGGTTTCGATAACTAATCAATCCATCTTTAAAGTTATCATAGACATTGCCTTTATTAAAATCAAAGTATTTATCAATATTGTTAATTTTTAAGTATTCCGAAAGAATAAATTTTATTTCTAAAGAATTTAATCCTTCTAAAACTTCCATTGTTATTTTAGGAGACATTAACTGGTTAAGAATAAACATATTACAAATGAGTTCAGAATCATCATATTCATTTAAATATTTAAGAATTATTTCTTCATCTTTTACTAAAAACATTCTAAAAGTCAATTTTCCTAATGTTGGACTTTTAATATAAATTGGTTTTTTGGACATTTCGATTATATCTTCTAATGTTAAAATCATTTTATCACCTGATATTTTTATATTCTTTGAAGTTCCAAAATGATTCAATGGAACAAATAAACTATATACTATTCAATTTGAATTTTAATAATCAAATAAAGTTGTCTGTTTAGGTTCAATAAATCTTATTACCTTTGTTTCAATTAGATTATCATTTTCTTTAAGGTGCCCAAGCAATAATGGTGACTTCTCATCATGCAGTTTTATAACATTTCTGGGAATTTCAGGTTTTCGGTTGGCGTAGCAATATTTACATTCACTTAAACAAGAATTATAAGCGCCTATGTCTCTTGATGGAATGCAGTGACAATTTTCCCTAATTCCACTTCCTTTAACATTTTTATACACTACATTGTGTGCCTGTTCCAATATTTCTCTGGTTGTGCAACCTGCAGCATGTATACCATATTTTTCATAGCTTTCATTTGTTGCACATGATTGAGTATATAGATTATATTTTTTTGATATCTCACCAATCCCTTTCAATAGCTTCACTTTATCTTCCTCAGTAAGTGGAATTATTTCAGGCATATTCTCTTTAACTTTTTTGTACATATCAACAAAGCTGAATATGCATCTGTAAACCAGAGGTGCAATTTCTGAAGCCATATATTCAAATGTTTCCAAATGTTTTTCAACAGTATATTTTTCAGTCAGAAGTATCGGATCATATCTCCAGAGAATCTTATTGCTACCAACAATATCAGATAATCTTTTCAACGTTTTAATAGATTGATTTATTGATGGGACTTTTGGTTCTATGTCATTGCCATATGCAGTAATCGCGTAGTTGCACAATATATTGTACTTTTCATCAATACTACCTATATGTTTCAGTATAGGTTGGTAGTTCTTGGAGCAGAACAATAAGCAATCCACATCTTCAGGCTTTAAGCTTAACTTGTATAAATTCTCTCTTGCAAATGGATTTCTTGAATATGCATATCCCTCTTCAAGTCTGTTCAGTAGCCATGGAGTGTAGTAGTTCACTATATCTGTTCTTCCGCCAACATTTATTATCATGTTATCACTTACTATATCTGGTGACATTAACATTTCCTATTTGTGTTTTGACCAGCATCATACAGCAACTCTGATAAATAATAACTGTTCAAGACAACATTTTTATTTCTATACATTCACTAATATTTTTATTTTATATTTGAATATATGTTAAAATTCTTCCGTTTGAACGAATTTGCAAAACTTTAATTACTGAGGAAAATAAAATTAGTATCTGTAGTGAGAGAAAAGTAGTAGATAATTTGTGACTATTAGCATAACAATAAATACATTCATGCATGCAAGTATTGTATGCTCCAATATCCCTTCCAAATAAACAATCACAATCACGAATTTTATAGTTTTCTTTTGGAACTTTTAAAGTATTTCCAATAGCTTTCTCAATTACTTTTTGATTCATACATCCACTACAGTCAAAACCGAATTGTTCAAGCAAATTGCCTTCAACATAGGTTTTAAGTTGAATATCATATTTTTCAGCTATTTTGGAGAATTCCTCACCAATGATTAACTGTTCAGAGATTGTAACTTCACGGGCTTCCTTGAAATTTCGTTTAACTTTAGCATATAAATCAATAAAGCTAATTGTACAGTCATTTGTATATTCATGAAGTTTAGAACAAATATCTTCAAATTTTTCCATGTGATAGTCTAAGCTATATTTATCTGATATAAAAATCGGATCATATCTCCAAGATACGCTATTAACTCCCAAACTATCTGATAATCTTTTAAAGCTTTTAACAACCTTTGTATGGAGGAACATTTCTTTCAATATCTTTTTCATAAGATGTAATAGTTACAAACCAAAATTGATTAAATTCAGCTAATTTGCCTAGGTTTTTAATCATAGGTTCTGGGTTTTTGCTGCAAAAGCTTAAACAATCAACAACATTTGGATTTATTAAGTATTTTGAAAGTTGATTATTATATGGATTTCTAACAAGAGCATAACCTTCATCAATTCTGTTAAAAAGACATTTTGAATAAAAGGCAGGAATATCTGTCCTAACTCCAGTATTAATTATCATAAAAAAAGAAAAAAAATAAGAGACTTAATTTCTGTCTCTTCCAAAAATATGAACTGCAGCAGTACCTCCAGTACCTCCGATGTTATGAGTCATACCGATTTCTGCTCCATCAACTTGGCGTTTACCAGCATCTCCTCTAAGTTGCCATACAACTTCAGCAACTTGTGCAATACCAGTAGCACCAAGTGGGTGTCCACGTGCTTTTAAACCACCTGAAGTGTTAATTGGGAAATCCCCACCAATTTCAGTTTGACCTTCTTCAATAGCTATTCCACCTTTACCTTTTTCAGCAAATCCTAAGTCTTCTACAGCTAAAAGACCATTAATTGAAAAACAATCGTGTACTTCTGTAAGGTCAATATCTTTAGTAGCTACTCCTGCCATTTCATAAGCTTTTCTAGAAGCTACTTTTGTAGATTCGATAGTAGTTATGTCTTTTCTATCATGTAATGTCAATGTTCCGGAAGCCTGTGCAGAAGCTTTTACATAAATTGGAGTATCTGTGTATTTTTTAGCATCTTCAGCAGGCACCATTATAACCGCAGCAGCCCCATCACTAACCGGAGAACAGTCAAGTAGTGTTAAAGGGTCAGCTACTTTTGTAGAGTTCAAAACTTTATCAACACTAATTTCAAATGGATATTGGGCATTAGGATTGTTAGATGCATTTTTATGATTTACAACAGAAAATTGGGCTAATTGTTCACGGGTAGTCCCATATTCATACATGTGTCTTTTTGCAATCATTGCATATAATGATGGGAAATTTGCACCTTGTTGTGCTTCCCATTCTTGATCAGATGCAGTAGCAATAGCTGGAGTTGCATCAACAACATCAGTCATTTTTTCTACACCTGCAGAAATCACAACATCATGAAAGCCAGATGCAACTGCCATAATACCTTGTCTTAATGCTAAACCTCCAGATGCACAAGCAGCTTCTACTCTTGTACATGGAATTGGATTAAGTCCTACATGATCGGAAATTAATGCAGCAATATGTTCTTGCTCTACAAATAATCCAGAAGACATGTTTCCAACATACATCGCTTCAATATCTGCACCTTCAACACCAGCATCACTAATAACTTTCACACCAGCTTCAGCTATTAAATCTCTAAAAGATGAATCCCATAATTCCCCAAATTTAGTTTGTGAAACTCCTATAATCGCAACATCTCTCATTTTAATCCCTCTACATTTTTATTTTACCTTTGAATTTAGCATAAACTGCATAATCAACATATTGTTTATCATTAATTATGTTTTGTGTTTTTGGAGCTAAATCTCTTCTTTCTTTGAGTTCTTCATTTACAGTTAATGTGAAAGCATCACTACCTGCACCAGATCCATATGAAACAACAAATATTTTGTCTCCTGGTTCTGCAACATCCAAAATATTAGATAATCCTAAAGGAACAGCACCAGAATAAGTATTTCCAATGTCAGGAGTTAAAAGACCATGTTTAACTTGTTCTGAATTAAATCCTAATTTCTTACCTGCCCTTAAGTAAAATTTACCATTTGGTTGGTGGAAACAAGCATGATCATAATCTTCTGCTTTTGAATCGGTTTTTTCAAATAAACCTTTAGCAGCATTTAAAACATGCTTAAAGTATGCTGGCTCTCCTGTGAAACGTCCACCATGAGATGGATAATCCTGACCTTCACGCCTATAGAAATCTGGAGTATCGGTTGTAAAACTGTAAGTTTCATTAATATCAGCTAAGGTGTCTTTTTTACCAATAATATAAGCAGCCCCACCAGCAGATGCAGTATATTCTAAAGCATCACCAGGTGCCCCTTGAGAAGTATCGGCACCAATAGCTAATCCATATTCAATCATGTCTGACTCAACAAGACCCATAGACATTTGAATACCTGCAGTTCCTGCTTTGCATGCAAATTCTAAATCAGCAGCAGTTAACTCAGGAGTAGCTCCTACAGCTTCAGCAACAATAGTGGCTGTTGGTTTAACTGCATATGGATGTGATTCTGAACCAACATAAACCGCACCAATTTTTCTTGGATCAATTTGAGCTCTTGCTAGAGCATATCTAGCAGCAGTTACTGCAATAGTAGCAGTATCCTCATCAGCAGAAGGAACTGACTTTTCATTAACAATTAATCCTCTTGATAATGCAACAGGGTCATCACCCCATACTTTTGCAATTTCTTCTACTTTAATTCTATATGAAGGCACATGTGCCCCATATCCTACAATTCCTACCATTAAATCACCTTAAAATATAATATTTAAACTAATCTATTATATTTAATATTGATTAGTAATATTATATAAAAGTAACTAAAAATGAATAAATTTAAACAAAATGATAATTTAATAAAAAATTTTAAAAAATAATGAACAAACATGCAGTTGCCGGGATTCGAACCCGGGTTGTAGGCTTGGAAGGCCCAAGTAATAACCAGACTATACCACAACTGCTAATGAATGCGGCGTCCGGGATTTGAACCCGGGTCTCTAACGTGGCAGGCTAGAGTCTTAACCAGGCTGGACTAACACCGCATTTACAAAATAAACAACAAATAAATTTATGTTTTCATAATATATAAAACTTATGATTTTGGCACATCACTAGAACTCAATAACTTATTATCTTATTATGCAATGTATACTTCTGCCTTAGCTTTATTGTTGAAAGAAGATATTTCTCCAGAAACTCATGAAGGAACTTTAAGGCAATTAGCTAAAACTTATTACTATCTTTATGATGCAAAAACAATTAGAAATAAATCTAGTTAGGATTATTCAATTGTCTTTAGTGAGAAATTAGCTAAAGAATTACTTCTTCAAGCTGAAATATTTATTGATGAAGTTGAAACTTTATTATAGTTCATTTATGTGAAAATTTATATTACTCATTGGTTGACAGGTGGTAAAAGAATAAAATTTCAATCTTTTCTTGCAGTTAAACAAATCCAGCCTTCATCCTTTTGAATATGGGCTTTAAATTCAACAAATCCTGCGTTTTCAAGAGATGCTTTTAAAACATCCTCAGAATAAATTTTCATATCTAATAATTCAACTAAATCATCATATTTATCCATTTTTCCTTCTTCATAGATTGCTTCATTACAAATGAATATAAACCCACCTTTTTTAAGAACCCTGTAAACTTCTTTCAAGTCATTAATAAAATCTGGCCAAAAATAAATTGTTTCAAAAGCTGTTGCAATATCAAAACTTTCATCTTCAAAAGGCATTTCAGAAACAGATCCTTGTATTACTTCAACTTTACCCTCATCAATAGCTTTTTGATTATGTTTAATTGATTTTTCAATACTGACTTCTGAATAATCTATTCCTACAACCTTACCTTCATCGGATATTTGTTTAGAGAATCTCTCTAAGTTTCTTCCACCACCACATCCAATGTCCAATATTTTATTTTCAGGAACAACTTTAAAATAACTTACTCCCCACCTAGCCATTAGTTCATGGGATTTATTCATTCTATCAAGAATTTGGTGACCTAATTCACCTTCGGGTTTTCTTGCATTTTTAATTAATTCTTTATCTTCAATATGATGTCCAGTATAGATTTTATCTTCATCTGTCATTTTATCACCTTATTTTTTCATTCCTTTACGTGTTTTAATAGCTTGTCCACTTTCAAATTCTTTAATTTCGCATGCAGATAAAAGAGATTTACCGTAAGCTAATAATTTATCCTCTTCATTTACAATCAAAACTTCATCACGAGCTCTTATATCATAATCACAATCAACTACAAATTTACAAAATACACTTTTTCCATCAAGGGCAAATGGTTCTGAGTCTTTATTAACAATCACCCTATTTAGTGGATATGGCATTTTATTATGAAGTCTTTTCGCTCCTTCTTTTGATAATATTAAATATGAATCAGAAGCTCGCATGTTTACAATTAAAACTTTTCCATCATAAACATGCCTAATTTTTCCTGTTTTTTTACTTTTCTCAACATTTATATTGCCAGTAAATAGCGCATCGCCTGCTCCGATACCAAATTGATAGTCAGCTATTGCTTTGAGCTTTTTAACATCATCCTTTTTGTATACAATGTCTAAATCACTTAAACATTTATTATATAATCCAATACCTAGATCTTTAATGATTTTTGAATGAATTAAAACTTGTTCATAATATTCAACAAATTCCGATAAAAAGTCCTCAATAAACTCAATACTGCTAACATCATGGATTTTAGGAGAATCATTTTGACTTAGTGGATAAATTTCATCAATATCAAGTGGCACAAGACCGAATGGAACATCTAAAACCATAAAATCAGTATTATCTAAATCAATCTCCTGTTCTGATCCATAAATATAAAAATCACCAAGTTTACCCCTTATAAATTTTGAGTAAGGTTTTCTAGATGGTGGAAGAACTATTAAATCACGTTTTTTAGGCATTTTTCGCAATTTTTTAATATGTCTTACTACTTCGCTTCTATATAATGATTCTGGTCCTGTATAGAAAAATGCTGATTTTTTACTTCTTGGATCGTATTTTTCTAAATCATCCTTGTAATTTCCAAGTTGCCTAACAGCTTCAAGAAGTTTTGGATGAGCTCTACAACGTTCTTCAACAAGTTCCATTAAACTACCATCATAAATAGCTTGTCTAATTAATCTTAACTCGGCAAATGAAACATTTAAATTATGTTGGGCTATTAAATCTCTTCTTTTTTCTTTTGGCATTGCCCGTAAATCATCAGGAGTGTACCTACAACATACTTCACAAGAACAAGGCATTTCTTTTAAGTTTTCCAATTTGAATGTTCCTCTTGTAGAAAGCAGCCGGTCATCTTCAGCATATAAAATATAGGCTGCTGAGTCAAATAAATCACATCCCATAGCTACTGCTAGTGCAAATATCATTGGATGGCCTGCACCCATCAAATGGCGAGGAACACTATCTGGTAAGTGTGAAACTGAATTCATTACAACATCAACTAATTCTTTGTAGTGATATGACTCCATTAGAGGCACCACTGCACCTATTGGATATAAATCTGCACCTAACTTAGTAAGTTCATCACCACACTTTTGACGTAAATCTAGAAATGTTGAACCTTGAACAACCGAATTTAAAAGCATTTCCATATTCTGCTTATTTTTATATTCAACTGCTTCTTTTGCTCTTTTAAGTGTAATTTCTAAGTCATCTTCAGCTTCTTTGCGAGTGACAAATGGTGCTGTTGGAACATCTAAACTAGTTCCAATATCTGTTTTAATTAATTCTTGAAACTCAATTACTTCTTTATTTGTAATTTCAACATCACCATAAACAGATAGTTGAAATGAACCTGAATCAGTCATTATTGGTCCGTCAAAATTAATTAGTTCATGTAATCCTTTTTCAATAGCTTCCTTTTTTAAATCTTCGTCTTTATAAATCAAATAAGCATTAGTAATTACAATATCAGCCCCATATTTAGCTACATCAATTACTTGTTTACGTGGATGAATTACTGGCATTAAATTAGGTGTTTTAACATCACCGTGCCTTGTTTTTAAAACACCAACTCTACCTCTATTATCTTTTGCTTTAATTTCAAACATTATATAACCTTATACAACAATTAATTAAAATTAAGTTTAAATTAGAAATTATATAAATTTTACTTATTTTTTAGTCAAAAATTAAAATTAAAATAATAAATTGATTTTTATTTGCTCTTAATTATTTATTCAGCCAGTAATACTCATTAAAACCTAAAAAATTGTTTATTAATAATATCTTAAATTTTTTATACTTTAAAATTTAAATGATAATTTGATAAAATGAATCATGAAAATATTTTTAATTTAGTTGATCAATATTTCGATGAAGAAAGAAGTGGTCGAAATAATGAATCTAGAGTTGATTTTTTTAACAGTTACAATGAACTTTTTGTTTTAACAGAAGATGGATCTTATTCTATTAACTCAAAAGAAATAAATAATAAAATTGAAACCTTACATACATCTACCGGAGCAATTAGTGAGTCATTTGAAAAATTTATTAAAGCAGTGAAGTTTGACTATGCAAAAGACATTGCCATTTTAGATATTTGTGCAGGACTCGGATATAACACATCAGCAGCTATTGGAAACTTTATTAAAAATAGTGACAATACAAATTTAAAGGTAGATATGGTTGAAATTTCAAAAGCCACCCTTGCATGTGGTCTTTTAGTACCATCCCCAATTAAAGAACATGATATTACTAAAAAAGCAATTGAAAACGAACTTATAAAAAGCAATTATGCAAGATTATCTCTAGAACAAAGCGAAATTCCAGATAACATTGAAATCAATGTATATATTGAAGATGCAAGACAGTGCATTCAAAAACTCAAATCAAAAAGTTATGATGCCATATTTCTAGATCCATTTAGCCAAAATATGTCACCAGAATTGTTTTCAGTTGATTTATTTAAAGAATTTAAGCGTGTGATAAAAGATGATGGAATTATAGCTACTTATACTTCTTCTGCACCGGTTAGAGCCGCATTTATTGAAGCTGGATTTTACATTGGTCTAGGCCCTATTTTTGGAAGAAAACAAGGTGGAACCCTCGCTAGTCCAAATCCATCAATGTTAGATACATCTCTACTAAAGAATGATGAAATAAGAATTGCACTATCTGATGTTGGAATTCCTTTTAGAGATCCTAATTTATCTAATTCAAGCGAAGATATCTTGAATAAACGACAAGAAGAACGTCACAATGCAAGACATAATACTAAAATATCCTCAGCAGTTAAAACTCCCATCTTTTTAGGTGATGAAGTAAGTGATAAAAAGTTAAAAAGACGTGTGGAGCGTAACTTAGCTAAAATGAATATAACATCAACAACATCAAAAGAAGCGTTTTATATTCTTGAAGCTGAAAAAGATTATACACAAAAGCAATATGCAAAAAACAATTCAAGAATTAGAATCATAAATTTGGCTAAAAAGCTAGAAGAAGTTAAAAATGGAAATCATGGAGCAATATAATTTCCACTTAATAATAAATATGCTTCTTCCTTACTAGATTTTTGAATTTTACCAATAAGAGTTAAATCTCTACCTGAACCATCATGATTATGACCAAATACACTCCAGTCACAGTCACAATCCTTACAGAAAATCATTCCCTCTGCACTTCCACTTTCTCTGTGGCCTGTTGCTGGGAAAATTCCTTTATCACTAGTTTCATCTCCTGCCCAGAAAATACTCCAATAAAGATCATGTCCTCCACAATAAGGGCATGTTCTTAAAAATTCGGCTTTATAGAAAGTATAACCATATTTACCTTCTTCTCCAGCAGCTGATGCTCTTCCAATGACTAAAATGGTTTTTCCATCTTCAGATACGCCATACTTATTATAGTGTTTACCCTGATTACTATCTAAAACCGTGATTTTATTTTTAAGCGTATAACCAGTATTTAAATCTTTTGAAATAACAGTATGAGAACCCTTTTTTAATTTAAAATCAACAGTAGCTATTCCTTTAGAATTAGTTTTAACCGTTTTTTCAACACCATCAATACTAACACTAAGTTTAGTATCTTTAGCAATGTTACCATTTTGTTTTAAAAGTTTAACTTGGAATGATGAACGTTGATTTTCACGAGCATACATATCGGTTGCTTTAAGAGAAGATAGCTTAACAGTTACCTTCTTATTTAAAGTATATCCAGTATATGGGTCAACAGATTTAAAATTATATGTTCCTTTAGATAATTTAAAATTAACACTAGCTACACCATTTGAATCTGTTTTAAGAGTTTTTTTAGCTCCATCAATATAAACATACACTTTAGCCTTTTTAGCTAATTTTTCGTTTTTATAAAGTTTCACTTTAAAAGTAGATGTTTTACCAGTGAAAACCCTCATTGACTTAGCAGATAAGGTTGGTAATACTTTAATCGTGTTTGTATGTTTTTCACTTGTAACTGGATTAATAGAAGTAATCTTAAATGTAGAAGGTTTTGAAATTACTTTTAAACTAGCAACACCATTTTCATTAGTCTTAACTGTATAAGTGTTTCCATGACATTTGAATTTAATGTACTTTTTAGCTAAAACTTTTCCATTTTTCATGAAAAACTTAGCTGTAAACTTTAAACTACTTTTATAATGTTTATTTAGGTTTTTTGTATAAATAGAACTTAAAACTTCAATATTGTTTTTAAGTTTATAAGCATTTGGATGAATCGAATAAATAAGATATTTGCCTGCTTTAAGATTAATAGCTAAACTTGCAATACCTTTTTTATTTGTTTTAACCTTGTATGTAATACCATTAATTTTAAACTTAACATAAGTGTTTTTTAAAGCTTTACCTTGAGCATTTAAAAATTTAGCTGTGAATTTTTCCGAACCCTTATAGTGTTTAGTTAAGTCTTTAGCAATGACAACTGGCATGACTTTTAATCTGTTATTTATCACAACATCTCCATGTGAAGCAGAGATAAGATAATTACCACTTGTAAGAGTGATTGGAAGATTGATTAAACCATTTTTATCAGTATTTTTAGTATAAATGTTACTGCCTATTTTAATTACAACAGAAGCATTCTCAACTGGAAGATTTCCCTTAGATAAACTAAGTTTATAATTACTTCCATCTTTATAATACATAGAAACATCACTACCACTTAAAACATAAGAACCATTTTGATTATGAGTGTTTAAAGCAGAAGTATTTTCATTACTTAACAGTGCCTCCCCACAGGATGCATTTGAGATAACCGACGGAGGTTCATCTCCTTCTTCACTAGCAATCACATCATCAGTAAAATTTCCATCATTTGCTGAAACAGCAGAAATTGATAATATGAATACTAGAGTTAATAAAATTAAACCAATTTTTTTATAAAGCATAGTCATAACCTCATTATAGTGCGATAAAAACTTATAATTTTTAATGTATAAAAAGCTTTTGATTTTTAAAAAAAACTCTAATAATCCTAATTTCAGAAAAATAAGCAGTTTAAAGCTTAAAAAAAATTTACGATGTTGAAAAGATTTTAAAATTCTTTTATGGTGTGTTGAAAAGCTAATATTGATTCATTAAAGAAAATAGGAAATACTATAACATTTCATCTGTAAAATTATTATAAAAACATTAATAGATAATCAATAACCAGTATTTGAATAATATAAACATTAATGAAGTTGTTTTTCAAAAATAAACTTATCTATAATTGTTATATCAATTTTAAACAACTGATTAACGAAATAAAAAAAAGTGGTGAAATTAAAATTTCACCTTATTTAGCTAAATTTTATACTTTTTTTAGCAGTATCCTTTTCATAAATAACCTGATAGGTGTATTTTTTACCATTTTTAAGTTTTTTATAAATACCTTTCTTAATATTAAAAGTTGCAAGACCTTTTTTATTTGTTTTTACTTTGAACGTTTTCTTATTAAACTTCAATGTAAGTTGTTTACCATTTAAATATTTGTTATCTACCTTTTTTAAGGCAATTCTTATTTTAATCGATTTTGCAGACTTTTTAAATTTCAAGTTCTTAGCATTTATAATACTCTTAACAGTTACTTTCTTAGATACCTTAATACTACCCCAACTAGCCATTACATTATATATTTTAGGAGCCAAGGATATTTTAACAGATGCATAACCATTAGCATCAGTTACAACCTTATAATTTCTTTTATTAATATTTATAATAATTTTTTTTCCAACTAATGGAATAGAACCCTGTGTTAATCTAACTTTAAACTTAACACCACTACTATACAACATAGACAAATCTTTAGCAGATAAAACTATTTTCTGAACCGTAAATGTAATTATTTTACTTGAACTACCATATACATTATCCCCTGAATAATATACAGTAGCACGATAACTACCAGGATTTAAACCATTAACCGTTATACTAACATGGCCATCTACTAGATTAGCATTGTAATTATTATTGTTTATATTAACACTTAAATTTCCACCAGCATTTGCTAAATCTAAGCTAAATGTTGACTTTCCATCAAATTTAACAAAATCAACAACATTAATATTAGATTTGACAACAAATGTAGTAAGTCTACTTGTTGAATTAAACCTCATATCCCCACTGTAATTAACCATTATACTATAAACTCCAGCACCTAAATTAGCAATTGTCCTAGTAACTTTTCCATCATTTACAAACTCATTATAATTAACACCACCGATAGTAAATGAAACACTACCTGTTGTTTGTGCATCTAAATTAATGTTAATTACTGCATTGTTTCCTTGAGTAATATTATTAATTGTAACAGTTAATTTAGGATCTTTTAAACCTGCATAAGTTAAAGCAATAACTTCATTATCATTGGTAGTTCCATATATCAAACCGTTCTTATCCATTATCGGATTACCAGTTATTTTATAACCAATATATGATTTATACAATATTTTTCCATTTGGATTTAATGCATAAAATGTTTTATCCGATGCAAAGTATAATATTCCATCATTTCCTATTAAAATTCCTGATGTAACTTTTAAATCAGACATTTTACTTTCTTTTCCAGAACCAAGGTCATATCTGTATAAAATTCCACCTGCATTAACATGATATAATCCACGATTATTATCCAATATCAAGCGATTTCCAACACCACCAGTTACTTTTGTTTTCCAAAGTTGAGTTCCTGAGCTTTTATATGCAACAATACTATCCTCTAAAACACAACAAACAACATTAGTGTTACTTATTACTGGTCGAACATTAATAAAATTACCATGTTTAATAGCATTACTCTTAAAAGTTTTAGCATCAAGAATGGTAAATCTATTTTCAGATAAAACAACAATAATCTCTTCACTAACAACCGGACTAGCTAATGGTTTAGAACCACCTAAAGCAATTAAAGTTGGTTCACCACCATTTTCCCATAATTTATATGGAACGATTACAAGTTTGTAATCAGAAGAATTAGTCTGATATTCACTTACAATATATAAACACGCATTAGAATCTATAATTGGAGCAAATAAACTTGATCCCTGATAAATATTAGAGTTTCCATATTTTTCACCACTACTTTGGTTGATAAAGTATAATGTATCTCCTGTTTTTGGTGAAATAACCACATCACGACCAATAGTAACACCAGAAAAGTTTCCAATCACATAATTAGCTGAATAACACCATAACTGACTAGTTTTATTATATGAATAAATTTTTGATGCAGTTGTTATGTAAAGATTACCATTACTGTCAATTGCAAGATCACCAACTATTGTTTCATTAATTGGAATAACAAATGCCACTTCGCCATTATTATTAGATTCATATGGTGATTCACCAGTGTTTTGTGTGTTTCCCCCTTCATTGGGCCATTGAGGAATCGGATATTCAATAACCTTAAATGAAGTTGAATTAGAAACAGTATTATAATTATTACCATTATAAACAGCAACATACTCATAATCACCAATCTTTAAATCAGAAACAACATATGTAACTTCACCAGAAAATGGTATGTTAATAACATTACCATCAATTGTAAAAGTACCCTTAGTCTTTGGAGGAACTTTAATAACAATTTTAGCATCTTTACCTATTCTAATATCACCAGATGTAATGTTAAAAGTAAAATTCGCTTTATTAATGGTGAAAGTGTGATTTTTAGTTAAATTAAAGTAATTGTTATCACCACTATAAAATACACATATATCTTTATTAATTCCAGCCTCTAAACCATGAATTAAAACTTGCCCCATACCTCCAACAACATTAGTAGTATTAGACACCCCATCAATTGTAACTGTTATATTACCACTAGCATCACTATTTAAAGCAATATTAATAATTGCAACTTCACCATATGTAATATCCTCTGCACTAATATTCATGGTTGCATTTAAATTGTCAACTTCAATTAATTTAGATACCTGACTTTCTAAATACTTATCATCACCATTATAAATCGCCTTAATTAAATAATCCCCACGTGGAACTTTTAACATTGTATAAGTTGCAGAAGAATTATTTAATATTAATGTATGCTCATTATTATTAATTAAAAGCGTAATATTACCAGTTGAAGTCATAGTAGTGGTGATTGTTAAATTAATGTCTTCACCTACTTCAATAGCACTAATATTCAAAGCAATTGTTGATTTGTATTTTTTAACCTTAACCATGTAATTAATTTCCTGTGCGAAATACTTTTTATCACCAGAATAATTAACAAGCAGAGTATAATTGTTAGCTTTCAAATTACTAAAAGTAAACTGAACAACAGTTGAATTGATAACTTTGTTTTGGGAAATATTACCAATATTAACCGTCACATTACCAGTACTATCTTTTGGAATTTTAATTTTAACTATTAAATCTTCACCATACATAATATCATAACTAACTAAAGATATTTTTGGATTAGATTTTAAAAATTCAAAAGACATATTAATTTTAAAATCATTATATTCAGCAATTAAAAAAGAATTACTAAAGGATGTTTGTTTGTATACAATTTTTGAGTTAATCAAGGTTATATTTTCACTAGAACTACCATTTAATGTTGTAATATTTAAATTAATATTAGGCAAATTAATATATTTTTTATTATTTAAATAAAAAGCAAATATAACATCTGCTGTTTGATTATTTTCTAGTGCATAAACACTTGCTGTTCCATTTAAAGTTACATATTTGCTAATGTTTAAATTAGGTAAAGCATCACCCCACCAATTATACTCTAAACTAACATTATTAGTATTTCCTTCTATAATCTTAGTATTATTTAACAAAATAGAATCATTAATAGATGTAAATCCATTATTATAAACAATAACCCCACCATTATTTGTGAAAATTGATTTTGAAACAATATTATGCTTTCCATTAATAATTTTTTCCACATGATTATCATTAAAAATACAATTAAAAACTACTAAATTACCATTGTCTTGATTAATAAAAGTATTTACATTTAATTTATTAATATTCATATTTTTTAAAGTAAAATTATTAGTATTTACAGTAAATGAAGTGGAATTACACAATGTAGCATTTCCTTCACCTTTTATAGTAACATCATAGTTTATGTTAATATTTCCTTCATCATAATCCCCATCCATCAATATAATATTTTGAAAAACCTTTGCAAGTTCCAATGCCTTTTTAATAGTATTTACTGGCGTATTTCGACTTAATCCATTATTATTATCGTTTCCTAAATGCTTAGAAACAAAAATATAATCACGAGTACTAATAATTGTAACTGCATTAGACAATCTATTAGATATTGTCGGAATTACATAAACATCACAAATATCATAATCACCATAATCAACCGTGAAAACCGTTGAATTCACCGTTTTTACATAATTATTATTCACATAAACATCAAACAAAGTCTTATTTAAAATATCCACATCATAACGACCAGGAGTAGCTAAACTAAGATTAATTTGTAAAGTAGCTTGTTCTTTACCATCACTTAATTTAGTAAGATTTAAACAAGAAAATACAATAGAATTACCATAATAATAATTATTAGAAATATTTAATATGGTATTTTTTACCCTAACATTTAAAACATCATCATGCCTTGTATGATTAATAAATGAATTATTTACAATAATAACATCAGGAGATCCATAACCATCAACATCAAAAGCAGATATTGCAGTTCCATAAGCAGCAGAATTAGCAATGAAAATATTATTTAACACAGTAAGTGAACCTTTATCCATCAAAGCAATAGCACCACCATAACCTGCAGTATTAGATAATGGATCAGAAGCCCAACAGTTATTTCTATTATTTTTAAATAAAGAATTTTCAATATAAATATGAGGATTACCTCCATATGCACATGCACCTATTGCACCACCACCAGAATTTGTAGTACAATTATTACCTACAAAAACAGAATTATAAATTTGCAGGTAACTATAAGTGTATAATGCGCCACCATTCCAACCAGCTACATTATCAGTAAAGTTAGAATCATAAATTGTAGTATTGCCTCCACTATGAGTATGAATTGCTCCTGCCCACCAATATGACCTATTTTTATAAAAGGTAGTATTGTAAACAGTTAATTTACCACAATTATTAATACAACCAGGTTCAGTTTTAGCATAATTATTTTCAAAATAACAATTACGAACAACCATATCTGTAGACTTAACACTTGCCGGATCAAAAATACCAATCACTCCAAAATCTGTAGTACAATTAACAAAACTACAATTGTCTATAATAGCAGATCCTTTTTTAAGATAAACAATTGTTGAATGACCCCAAATGGTGTTTATATTATGAAAATAACAATTCTTAATAACGCTAGTTAATGTACCTCCCATCTGAAGAAAAATACCATCAGGTTGATGATTAGTTTTTATCCATTTAAATGTAACATTATCTAATGTTAAGCTTTTACGAATACTATCTTCTACAATAATTGCCGTGTATTGAATTTTTGTTGGATTAGGCGAAGTATCACCAAAATATGAACCATTGCTCCCTATAATTTTTACATTGTTTTTAATTTTTATTTGATAATTAGCACTACTTGGATCTGTTGGATAAAAATTAGTATTTTCTTTAAGCTTTAAAACATAATTTCTATCACCTAACGAACAATAATACTGCAATTCATCCCAATTATTCACCACAATAACATCACTAGACCCTCTAGCTTGTATTGATTCTTGAGAAGACATTTGAAGCATATCTTCATTTAAATTATTATTATCTAAATCAACAGAATCATCAGTTGCTTTTATTGGCGAGTAATAATCTGTTGATGTAATATTATCATTTTTAATTTCATTTGCAGAAACACTACCCAGAGTTAGAATAAGTGCAAATAAAATAAAGATAAAAATGAATTTTTTATTCATAAAAATCAACTCCCAATTTTTAAAAAAAAAGATTAGAAGAGTTATTTATGTTTACTCTTCTTATTTAATTGTTATTTTTATTGTTTTGCTGCTTCCTTTGTATGTTTTATCGCCGTTAAATTTGATTTTTGCAGTGTATTTTCCTTTTTTACTTAGATTTATTTTAAATGTGGCTATACCTTTTTTGTTTGTTTTAGCTGTGTATGTTTTTCCCTTAATTTTTAGGGTTATTTTTTTTCCAGCTTTTAGATAGGTTTTACCATCATATGGATTTTTAACTGTTTTTAAATTTACGGTGACTTTTTTATTTTTTGTTTTTGTCTTAAATACTTGATTTGTTGCCTTTAATATTGTCATTTTTTTATTCAATATTACTTTTGAATATTTCATTGTTGCTGTGTTGTAGTTGTTGTCTTCTTGAAATGTTACTATGCATAAATATTTGTTAGCATTGGCTAAATTGATTTGTAATCCTGCTTTACCATTTTTATCCGTAGTTACATTATAAATCATGTTGTTTATGATAATTTGAACATTTTTGTTGGCTATTGGATTGCCATCAATATCTTTAAGGATTGCATAAAAAATTGCCCCTCTTTCACCTGCATAATAATCATTTGCTAAACTTATAAATTCAGATTCAACCTGAAGCATTGCATTTGCTTTATCAATTGTTAAATTGATACTTTTACTTGATTGTTGATAGTTGCCATTAACAATAGTTGTCATCTCAACAATATATTTACCAGCATCTAAGGTTGGTATTAAAATTTCTGATAAGCTACCATTAATGTTTACAACTTCAACACCATCTTTTAATACTCTAGCATTAACACCAGTAGCATTAATTGCGGTAACTGGAATTATTATACTTTGAGAGTAAATAAATTTCATATCTTCTGCGTTTAAATAAGATTCAGCAGGATCAACAGATATGGAATCGATTTTTTCACTGTAAGTGTATTTATCTGATCCACTGTATGAAATATTAATTAAGTAATTAGTAGCATTTAAATTACTAAAACCTATAGTCATTGTTTGATTTGCAGGTAAAACAACTGTATCATTACCAAATTTAATAGTAACTGTACCATTAACATCAGCTGGTAATTCAATAGATAATGTTGCATTTTGACCAACTTTAACAACACTAGGAACAATAACATTGAAATTATAATCACTAATTCTTGAAACAGTTAAAGTAGTAGCATTAAAACCATGAACATTAACCCCATTTAAAGTAACATTAACAGTATAAAACCCTTCTTTTAATACATCAGGTATAATATAAACAAATGAGCTAGAATTATTAACATCAACACTATAAGTCTTATTGAATTTATCATTATAAACAACAATAGATACACTACCATTAACTATTTGTGAAAAATTACCACAAATCTTCTCTTCATCACCATAATAAATACTAACGGGATTCAACATAATATTAGTAGTGTTAAAAGCTAATTCAATTAATTCGAAATTTAATAATGCATTTATTTTATGTTCTGTTGAATTACTAGTGTAAATAGTTCTAAAAGTACCATTAACTAAAGTTACATTTTCACAAATACTACCTGTAGTTGAAGTTAATTTAACAGTCATTGGATTGAAGTTTTCCATTCCATCACTATCATTAGTACCATTCCAAGTTAACCTACCAACAATTTCATACTTATTATCACCTAAATAGTTCTCACACACAGAAAATATAGCATACCTTGAAATAGGAATATCAACGTTAATATAATGACCATTAGGAAGAACTGCATCATGTGAAATAACATATGGAGGAAGATTATTTTGACCAAACCAAACACTATCCATTAAAATATCACAAGGGACAGAAATAGTGGATGCTAACATAGAACCTGTATAATTAAAATTACAATATTTAAATCTGTGAATAGTATTCTTTGCAAATCCATTATGATAATAAAAAAGCTTAAATGAATGGACATCGAAATAACAATTATTAAAATATGAATCATATCTCGAACCACAAATACCACTTAACTGACCATAATTTACAAATGAACAATTATTATATATTCCAGAATTAGCCATGCCACCAAATGGTAAAAACCAACATACCTCATCATAATTGGGTATTGTATAGTTAATTCCATCAAAAATTATGTTAGATATAGTGTAATTCACATTATTATAAGTTGAACCTAATGATTCATAAAAATCATAGTCATTATAAAAATTTTTAATAATTACTTTACCATTAATGCCTTTAACATTTAGATTTGGTGTATCAAATTTTAAGTAATGTTTAAATGTGTAGGTTCCATTGAAAATTTTGACTGTAACTTTTTCTTTACCACTTACATTATCACATGCTAATTTCAATGTAGCAAATGGATTGTCATAAGACCCATTTCCATTTTCTGTCTTATTTTGACCAACATAAATCACATAACCCTCATCATCATCTGATAATATTTCAGGATTACTATTTTTCAAATAACTATTATCTAATTCATTTGAAGCATCTTTAACCTTATCAATATCATTTAAAGAATCATGTATTTCGTTGTTAATATTATTGTTAAAATTCAATGTATCATTACTTAATTCAGTAGCTGCAATTGCATTAATTGATAAAAAAATCATTGAAATTAACAATAAAATCAGTAAATATTTCTTATTAAACATATTATCAAAAAAATAAAAAAATAAAAAAAATAAAAATTTTGTAGACTATTAAACAACATTTTTATATAAAATGTATATTAATTCGATTTCTACAAAATTTTAAATTTTTATGTATTGTTGCTAACTACGACATTAGATGGTGCAGATACGGCATTATTACCAGTATTAGTATTATTTCCATGTGTTGCAATTAAATTATTATACCTAACAAAACCAGAAACAAAATTACTATTAATTAAATAAACTGCATAATCCGCATTAACTACAGTGACATTATTATGATGAATATTATAATAATGATACTTTGGAGTAGATTGAGCATAGCTAATACCAAATGCATAGTTACCTGCAGCATAAGGTGCAATATTATTTACAAATATTTTGTTGCTATATACTACTGCATTAGTATCTTGTAGTTCCATTCCAGATACAAGTGACCATGGATCACTTCCAGCCTTACCAGTTACATTAATCTTATTACCGTATACTGTTAAATATGTATCACCATTATAGTTTTGGGAATAAATTCCTAAGTTAGGACCTTTATTTTTTGTAGTTAAAGTGTTATTAGATACAACAACACCAGTATAAGAACCAGTTAGTTGTATACAGTAAGCTGCTCCAGTACCGTTACCGCTATAAGTTCCACCTGAATTATTACCATTCATATTTACAGTATTGTTGTTAATAATCGTATTATTGCATCTGTAAACATCAATTCCATAGATATAACTGTATTGGTTATCTTGAGTTATAATGTCACTTTCATAGATTCTATTGTCTTCGACTTTGACATTATTAGAATCTGCAATCATTACCGCATCTAATGTAGGGAAGCTACCAACACGACGATTAGCTGTTATAGTTAAATTGTTTCTTTTAAAGTTTAAGTTATTACAATTTTGTATTGCCACACCCGCTACATAATCAGCTGAAATACCTGGATTACTCCAACTTACAGTTTTTAAAGGTAATGTTGCAATAATATTATTCCAATCAATTATTAAATTTTTACTATTTATAGCTTTAATTGCATAATTATAGTTTGCAGCATTATCATATGCACAGGCGTAGGTAATAGTTGTATGTGAAATTTTCACATTATTTGAATTTACCACATTAATTGCATAACAATCTGCATTGTTAGGTGCATTGAAAACAAAGTTTCCACCATCTAATTTTACACCACTAGTTAACATGTCAAAACCAATATTGTTAAATGTTGCATTATAAGCTTTTAAATAAACATTTTGGTTAATTTTAAAATTACCAAAAGGTTTTAAATTAAAATCTCCAACAAAATTTAAATTATTTTGTGAAGTTGTATAACCATTACTATCAAAGAAATTTCCATAGTTATCGTTTGTAACATTAACATAGGTTACTAATGGCATTACATTAACAGAATAATTCTGATAATCCATATTTTTTCGTTCAACCTTATCTACTGAAACTGAAACATCACCCTCTTCAATGACTGTTCCATCATCAGGTACGGCAATATCATTTACATCTGTTGCACTAGATGCACTAATACAACAAAGTAAAATACCTAATATTGCTAAATATAATACTATTTTATTTTTATTTAGCATTTATATCATACTCCTAATTTTTTGTTAAATGCAAATTTTTTTCTAAAAATCTGTAAAAAAACACATATTTATTCAAAAAGAATTCAAATACTAATTTTCAAATAAATAATATTTTATTTCTTTTTATTTTGAATAAACATAAATTTAAATAAAGATATTTATAAATTATTTAAATTAAATTTATTATAAATAAATCTTATTTACAAAAATATTTTTAATTTTCACATATATAAATTTTCCTAAAAGAGGATCATATTATAAACAAAATGCTATTTATTTTATTAATGATTTTTTTAATTCAATGAACTTTATTCATGGAAATAATACTTTTAGAGTCGATTTATTATGATAATAAAAAAAAGTTAAAAATGAATAAGAATCTCTCTTTTTAGTATTGCTATTATAAAACTTTAATTAGCAATTAAATAAGAGAATATATTTTTATAAGATATTAAAGCAATATTATCTTTAATTATATAATTTAAATATGTATTATCAATTATACAGTATTTAATGATTGTTTCTTAATAAACACTATAGAGAATATCTAAAACTTGTATTTAAAAACAGTATTAATACTAAAATAAATATAAAAAAGAGTTTCTCATTTAAAATGAGAAAATTAATAATAATATAATATAAAGTTTCCACTTAACAATTTGTAAGCATCTTCCTTTGTACATGGAATAGGATCACACAAAGGAGTCAATTTTTTAGTAGATCCTGCTATGTGTTCATTACCAAAAATACTAAAATCAGCGTCACAGTGAGCACAATATATTCCTCCCTCAGCACTCCCCCATTCAATTCTTCCTGTAGCAGGGAATCTTCCTTTACTTGTAACCTCATTTCCTGCCCAAAAAATACTCCAATAAAGTTCATTGCTTCCGCAATATGGGCAAACCCTTAAAAATTCAACCATATAAAAAGTATAATTATATTTTCCCATCTCTCCTGGAGCTGAAGCCCGTCCAATAGCTAGAATTGTTTTACCATCATCAGAAACACCATATTTATTAAAGTGTCTTCCGCTAGACGGATCAATTACTGTGATTTTATTTTGAATCGTATAACCAGTATCCATGTCTTTTGAAATAATTATATATTCTCCTTTATCAAAAGTAAAATTAACACTAGCTACACCATTAGCATCTGTTTGAACAATTTTTTCCGTGCCATTTATAGTTATACTAATGTTTTTATTTTGGGCAGCCCGTCCATTTTGATTAAATACTTTTACAGTAAATGTTGAAGTTTTATTTTCAAATGTTACTACATCATCTGCTTTAAGAGGCACTACCTTAACGGTTACTGTTGTTTTAATTGATCCACCAGTATATGGATCTACTGATTTGAATATGTAAGTTCCTTTTGCTAATTTAAAATTAAAACTAGCCACACCATTTGAATCTGTTTTAGCTATTTTTTTAACACCATTAATATAAGTATAAACATTTGCATTTTTAACTAATTTTTCATTTTTATAAAGCTTTACTTTAAATTTATTTTGTGTATCTGCAAATACACTCATTGAACTAGCTGAAAGTGTTGGTAATATTTTAACAGAATTTGTAGTTCTCTCACCAGTTACAGTATTAATTGATGTAATTTTAAGAGTCCCTGGTTTTGAAATAATTCCTAAACTTGCAACACCGTATTTATTAGTTTTTTTAGTAAAAGTATTGCCATTGCATTTAAATTTAATATATTTTTTAGCTAAAACTTTTCCATTTTTCGTGTAAAACTTAGCTGTAAACTTTAAACTACTTTTATAATGTTTATTTAAATCTTTTGCAGAAATTGATGATAGAACATTAATTGTATTTTTAAGTTCAAAGCCATTTGGATGAATCGAATAAATAATGTGCTTACCTGATTTAAGCTTTTTAATAAATAAAGTAGCCATTCCTTTTTTATTAGTTTTGACTTTGTATGTCTTAGAATCAATTTTAAAACTAACATGAGTATTTATTAATGCCTTACCTTGTTTATTTAAAAATTTAGCTGTGAATTTAGCTACATTAGCGTAATTGATTTTTAAATCTTTAGTAACGATTACTGGTAATATCTTTAATTTTGATGTGATTGATTCATTAGCATAATATGCTGAAACCGTATAAGTACCGCTTTTTAAATTATTAATTGGAAAACTAACTACTCCATCTTTATCTGTAACTTTTGTATAGTTAACTCCTGCAATACTAATAATAATTTTAGCACCTTTAACAGGTGAAGTATTATTTAATAAAGATACTCTATAATTACTTCCATCATTATAATACATTGAGATATCATTACTTGATAAAGTGTAATTTTCCTCTAAAGCTGACTGATTTTGAGGTAGAACAGTTGCATTATCTAATGAATTATTATTTAAATTACTTTCATTAGCCATATCTGTATCCTCTGCAACAACAGAAGACATTGATAAAATAAAAACTAATGAAAATAAAATTATGTAAAATCCCTTATTAAACATTTTATTCCTCGGTTGTGCTAAATACTTTTATTGCACAAGGTATAAAAAGTTTTACATTATAAAAAAATTGAATAATATATAAAAATACTATTCAACCGTTACACATTTAGCTAAATTCTTTGGTTTATCTGGATTGAAACCTTTTTCAATAGTAATATAATATGCAATTAATTGTAATGGTACAACATAAACTAATGGAGCAATAAGTTCTTTAACTTCACTATTAATTTTTATTATGTCACTAGCTTTTGATTCTAAAACATCATCATCACTAGAACCAATAGCTAACACATGTGCTTTACGAGATTTAACTTCTACTAAGTTACTCATAGTTTTTTTATGATTATCTCCTGGAGGTATAATAACAATAACAGGAACTCCTTCATCTATTAAAGCCAAAGGACCATGTTTAAGTTCTCCAGCAGCATATCCCTCACCATGAATATAAGTAATTTCTTTAAGTTTTAAAGCGCCTTCAAGGGCTGTTGGGTATGAATAACCTCTTCCTAAGTAGAAAAAGTCATGCGCATAATTAAATCTTTTAGATAAATCCTGAATATAATCAACATCCCCAAGTACTTCTGTAATATAATCAGGTACTTTATAAAGCTCATTAAGCAATTCTTCATTATTAGTCAATAGTCCAACAAATAAATAAATAGCAGTGAGTTGAGCTAAATAAGTTTTAGTTGCAGCAACACCAATTTCAGGACCTGCTTGAGTTTGAATTACATAATCCGCCCTTCTTGTTATAGATGAACCTACTACATTAACTATTCCTAATGTTTTAGAAATTTCATTAGCTACATCTAATGCTTTTAAACTATCGGCAGTTTCTCCTGATTGAGAAATAAATATAACTAAAGTTTCATCATTTAATGCATTTGCAGAATATTTAAACTCTGAAGCTAGAACAACATCGGTTGGAATACCTGCCAATGATTCTAATAAGTATTTTCCACTTAAAGAAGCATGGTATGATGTTCCACAAGCTACAAAACACACTCTTGAAATATCACCAATATCTTCAATTATGTTTTGAATATTTTCTTTTTGAGTTAAAGTTTGCTTAACCGCCATTGCTTGTTCGTTGATTTCTTTAATCATGAAATAATCGTAACCTTCTTTTTGAGCCATTTCTGGTGTCCAATCAATTCTTTCAATTTCTTTTTTAACTACATTATCAAATTCATCTTTTACAACAACACCACTTTTATCTAAAATAATTATTTCACCTTTTTCAGGAAAAATAATATCTCTTGCATAGCTTAGAATAGCTGGAGTATCCGAAGCAACAAAATAAGCCTCTTCTCCAATACCAACTATTAATGGAGAATCTTTACGAGTAGCTATTATTTTATTTGGCTCATCTTTACAAATTGCTGCAATTGCATAAGATCCTTCAATAATTTCGACAGTTTTTTTAAAAGCTTTTTCTAAATCAGCTCCTTCATCAATGAAACGTTGGATTAAATGAGGAATAACCTCAGTATCAGTATCTGATTTAAAAACATGCCCTTCTAATTCAAGTTTTTCTCTGATTTCAGAGTAGTTTTCTATAATTCCATTGTGAACAACAGCAATTGAGTTTTCTTCATCAAGTTGAGGATGAGCATTTAGTTTAGATGGAACACCATGTGTAGCCCAACGAACATGAGCAATTCCAAAGTTTCCAGGCATGCGAGCTAAATCCAATTTTTTATCAACCTCTTCAATTTCGCCTTTGTCTTTTTTAATATAAATCTCATTTTTATAATAAGTAGCTAATCCAATTGAATCATAACCTCTGTATTCTAATTTAGATATGCAATCAAAAAGAATGTTAGATACATAAGCATCATCCTTCTTTAATATACAACCTACAATTCCACACATATTAGCACCTCTTAATAATTATATATTTCTTTGTAAAGTTTTACAACTTCCCCAATAATCATGATAGCTGGAGTGTTTACATCTTTATCTGAAATATCTCCTAATGTAGCAAATACAATGTTTTCATCAGGTAATGTTCCACTTTCAATAACGCATACTGGAGTATCAGCTGAGCGATATTTCATAATTTCATTTGTATTTTCTTTAATATTTCCAATTCCCATCAATATGATTAGTGTATCTGCGGTATAATCCCAATGCACCTGATTTTCCACTTTAGTTGGATCCTCATGACCAGTTACAAGTGTTACAGAAGTAGCTATGCCTCTATGAGTTACAGGTAGCCCTAATGAAGTTGGTGCACCAATTGCAGAAGTAACGCCTGGAATTACTTTAAATTCGATATCATGTTCCATTAAAGCTAATATTTCTTCTCCACCTCGACCAAATATAAAAGGATCTCCTCCTTTAAGTCTAACTACATTTTCATGTTTTTGAGCTTGCTTTATAATTAATTCGTTGATTTGGTCCTGTGTTTTATAATGTTCACCTGCCTTTTTACCAACATATATTTTTTCTGCATCATCAGGAGCATGAGCCAATATTTCCTCGTTGGCCAAATAATCATATAAAACAACATCCGCTTTATTTAAAGCTTTAATTGCTTTAAGAGTAATTAATTCTGCATCTCCTGGACCTGCACCAATAAGATAAACTACCATTTAAATCACTTATAAAAACCCTCTAAAAAAGTTTAAACCATCATTCGAACCTAAAATTTCTTCACAGGCTCTTTCAGGATGAGGCATCATAGCACAAACAAGACCAGATTCATCACAAATTCCAGTAATAGCTTCCATAGAGCCATTAGGATTTTTATCTTTAAATTGTAAGACAATTTGATCTTGATCTTTCATTAAATCAATGTTTTCTGTGTAAAATCTTCCTTCAGCATGAGCAATTGGAATTTTAACGGTTTGTCCTTTTGTAAATTCTTTTGTAAATGGTGTTCTATTTGTAGTTACTTTTAAATCAACCCATTCACAATTGAACTTAGGATTTTCGTTTGTTATAAAAATTCCTGGAACAAGCCCAATTTCACCTAAAATTTGAGCACCATTACAAATTCCCAAAACAGGTTTTTCTTCTTTGACTAATGCTTTAATTCCATCAATAACTGGAGTAATCGAAGCCATAGCACCTGCTCTTAGATAATCACCATATGAAAATCCACCGGGAATTACAATTCCTTCATAATCAGTTAAATTCTCCTCATTCCACCAAACATATTCAGGAGTAAGACCAGCTAATTTAATAGCATGAGCAACATCCCTGTCACAATTAGTTCCTGGAAATCTGATTACACCAATTTTCATCTAAACACCACAAGCAGAGTTTTGTGGAATAACTGTAATTTTATAATCGTGTATTACAGGATTACAAAGTAATCTTTCACACATATCAATAACATTTTCACGAATAACTTCCCTATCTTCGCCTTCCATCTGGAATTTAATAATATCTACTGTTTTAGCATTTTTTACTTTATAACCAAGTAAATCCAGGGATCTTTCAATAGTTGTAGCTTCAGGATTTAACATACCATGTTTAAGAGAAATCTTTACTTCAATATCAAATATCATTTAAAACACCTAAAAATCAATTTTTTCCTCATCTGGAATAATTCTATTATAGACCTCAACATAAGCATCCATAACTTCACTGTCTTTGCCTTTTCTAAATAATTCTTTATCTAACATGTCTAAAGTTTCACTGTCCCATAATCTACAACTATCTGGGGAAATTTCATCACCTAAAAGAATATTACCATTTTTATCTTTACCAAATTCAACTTTAAAATCAACTAAAATAATACCTGCATCTAAAAAGAATTTTGATAAAACTTCATTAGTTTTTAATGCTTTTTCAGTTAAAATATCAATTTCTTCTTGTGTAGCTATTCCTAAAGCTTTAATAATAGAATCATTAAGCATTGGGTCATGGAATTCATCTGCTTTAAAATCCATTTGGACAATTGGAGGCTCTAATTTAGTACCATCAGCTATTGGATATTTACGAACTAAACTACCAGTAGCTATGTTTCTAACAATAACCTCAATTGGAATCATGTCCAATTTTTTTGCAATCATTACATTAGGCTTTGGAAGATTAATAAATTGTGTTTCAACACCATTCTCCTCTAATATTTTAAATATTTTAGAAGAAATAACAGCATTATAAGAACCCTTTTTACTCATTACTTCTTTTCTTTCACCATCACCTGCAGTCATATCATCCCTAAATTCAATGATTACTTCATCTTCATTATCCCTACTGTACACGCTTTTTACTTTACCACAATTAATTAACTCTTTTTTGTTCATGATATCAACAAAATACAATTTAAATTATTTATGCTATATTTTTTATTTAAAATATTATATAAAGATATTTTAAAGAAAAAAATAATTTAAAACTTAATTAATATAACCTGAAATTCATTTTGATTTACCAAACGAAGCCCATTTAAAGAAGTATTTAGAAGCTTTGAGATTATACTTACTAGAAATCCATCATCTTGATTAATGACCATGGGTATGAATTACTTCTTTTTGAGTTTTAGCAACAATTTTATATTGATTTATGATGTAGATAAATTACCTTTAAGAAAAACCTCATTAAAAGATTCTTCTAAAAGGTAATCTGGTAAAACAACTTAATATTAAAATGTTTTAAGCCTTTAAAATCATACTATTCTAAGCTTGGAAGTTTATCTTGATCGCTTTCATAAGAAGAACCAATAAGTTTACCTGTTTCAACATCATATTGGCGGAAATTACCATCACTATATTCAACTTGGCGATAATAACCCTCACCATTTTGTTCATTGAATTTAACAAATTCTTTCACGATATTAACACCTCCATCATTTGTTGAATCGTTTGTTTTAGTATTCAGTGTAGATGATACATTATTAACTTCATCTTTAACTACATCTTTGACATCATTTAAAACAGATGAAGAATCATCAACTACATCAATATTACTTAATAAAGAGTATCCAACAACTCCACCAACGATAATTAACATAGTAATAATGCCTATTACTAATAAAATAAAGCCTTTCATAATTTCACCTCACTATTTAATAGTAAAGATTATATTATTTTATCATTGATAAAAACCTTTCGATAATAAGTATATATAAAATAAAAAAATTAAATATAGAATTATGAATAACCAAAATTTAGCTATTTTCTTAATATTATTGATATGCATTACAGGAGTTTTAATAGGGATTAGTGAAAGCCAAGACGATGTTAATTCCACTCAAAAATCAGCTAATTTAAATATTTCCGAAGATAATAGTTCTAATAACAACCAATCATCAAATATTTTAATAAATGTTAGTTTAGAATGTAAATAATGCTTGTTAATACATTAAAACATGACTTGCCAAATGCGATGGGGTGTCCAATTGCTTTGGTTGATAATTTAAAAATAGAACTCCCATAAGTAAAACAGCTACAAAGCCCCTCCCTTATTTTCACATAATACATAAGGATATCCCAAATATCTCCAAGGCCAACAAAAGAACCTATCATCGCAGAAATGATAGGTTACTCCCTTGATTTTTATCTTTTATTGGTATTTTTACACATTAAATCCTATCATCAGTTTTATACCATTCATCAGACTTAGGTGGTAAAATAGTAAATATTAATGTAGTTACAAGTAAAATAGCTGCTACGACAAATGTTAAAATCAATTGATCAGCTGCACCATTATTAATAACATCAACCATTCCACCAATCCAAATTATTGATACAAAAATCGGTAAAATGTATTTAACAATAACTAACCACCATTTGTTTAGTTTTAATGATTTACTTCTATAATTCAAGAATTTAATAAGCTTTTCAGCATTAAATATCCATGCAAATACGATACATTCAGCTACAACACCTATTAAAATAGCTATTTGATTAATGAAAGTATCAACTACCCCTAGGAAGTTAGCACCAAATGCTGTTGCATAAATCATTGAAATACAAGCTCCAATAATACATAAAATTGTCATTGTTTTATGTCTAGACATTGCAAACTTATTTTGAATTGAAAAACTTAAAGGTTCAATTGTAGATAAAATACTTGTAAGACCTGCCAGGTAAACTGTAAAAAAGAACAAAGGCCCTAATATATATGCCCAATCACCTAAAACATTAAATACAGTAGGATAGGCAACAAATACTAAACCAGTTCCTTGTGTTACAAGCTCAGAAACAGCATTTCCAGATTGCAAAGACATATAACCTAAAATTGAAAACACGCCTAATGCTGCAAAATTTTCAAAAAGACAATTAGCAAATGCTATTGAAATAGTATTTGTAACTAAATCTGTGTCTTTTTTTGCATAACTTGCATATGTAAACGCGATAGACATTCCTAAACTTAAAGAGAATATAATTTGACCAAAAGCAGCCATCCATATTTTAAAATCTCCTAAAAGTGACCAATCAGGACTAAACAATTCAGCTAGTCCAATAGAAGCTCCAGGTAATGTAAGTGAAAAAACTACAATAATAATCATTATAATAAATAATAACGGAACTAATAATTTAGAAACTCTACCTAATCCAGCCTCTAAATCTTTATGAGAAATATACCATACTATTAGCCAACCTACAAGCATTGCAATAGCTATTAGTGGAATAAAAGTTAAAAATCCAGTCATAGAATCACTAGACTGCAATAATGTAGTTGAGAAATACAAATCTGGATTAGATCCCCATCCTTTAAAAAAACTTAAAATAACATAAATTCCATCCCAACCTAAAATAGTTGAGTAATAAATTAAAATCATAAATACAGCTACAGGTAGAAACCAACCTAAATACTCGCATCTTGAGTTAATTTTTGTTAATGCTTTTGCAAAAGAAGATTTGTAATTATATCCAACACCATATTCTAAAATTAAAAATGGAACACCCATAAGTAAAATAGCTACAATATAAGGAATATAAAAAGCTCCACCACCATTAGCATATAATACATAAGGATATCTCCAAATATTTCCAAGACCAACAGCAGAACCAATCATTGCTAAGAGAAATGATAAGTTACTACCCCATTCATTTTTATCTTTATTCGACATTTTTTCCATTTCCTATAATAAATATACAACCTATATATTAGATATTAAGTTAATAAAATACTTTTTAATTATAAAAAACAATGTGTAATAATTCATTTTTAAATAATAATTAATAATAAACAATATTATTAATAAAATATTTAAGAATATAACTAAAAAAATAATCAAAGTTATAACACTATAAGATTAATATTAATTTAAAAAAATATAATAAATATAAGTCTTAAAAATAGAAAATATAATATTTATAGAACTTGAAGGTAATTATAATGAAAAGACCTATTGTTGCAATTACAAGACCTCTTGATAGGGCAAGTCAAGCCTGTAAAATAGTTGAAGAATTGGGAGGTAGCTATATACAAGCACCCACTCTTGATTTAAAACCAGTTAATACAGACTCATTGAAATATTTAATAGCAAATAAGAATTCATTAGATTGGATTATTTTTACATCACCTACAACAATAGATTCCTTAAACTCATTTTATCCTGATTTTTTGGAAAATCTTGATTGCAAAGTTGCAGTTATTGGAAATAAAACTGGAAAATTAGTCGAAAAACAAGGTATAAAAATTGACTTAATGCCAAAGGATTTTACAGCAGAGGGACTTTTAGAAGAATTTGAAAAAAGAAATATTGCAAATAAAGTTATTGGGATTCCAAGAACTACTTCTGCTAGATCTACCCTTCCTAATGGACTTAAAAAGTTAGGAAATAAAATAATCTTAGCTGAAACTTATAAATCACTATTTCCAATGGATGATAAAAAAATAAAGGAATTACTTAGAAAAATTGAAAACTCAGAAATTGATGCAATTACTTTTACAAGTCCATTAACCGTTAAAAATTTCTTTAAAATAGTTAATGATAAAGAAAAAATTGCAAAATTACTTTCTGAAAATATATTAACCGTAAGTATTGGTCCAATTACTGCAAAAGTCCTTAAAAAATATAATGTAAAACATATTTATCCAGATACTTATACTGTAGAGGATATGATGAAATTATTATTTAATGTTTGGAGAGATGAAAATGGAAGATAAAATAAGTATTATTTTACCAATCTTCAATGTTGGTAGTCATCTTAGAGGAGGAATCGATTCTCTTATTAACCAAAGTATTGGAAATGAAAATTTAGAGATTATTATGGTTGATGATTGTTCTAGTGATGGCAGTAGCGAAATAATAGATGAATATAATGAAAAATATGATTGCTGTAAAGCCATACACTTAGAAGAAAATACTGGTGCAGCTAATGGTCCTCGTAACATTGGTATTGAAAATTCCACTGGAGATTATATAATGTTTTTAGATCCAGATGATAGATACACCTTAAATGCCTGTGAAAGATTATATAAATCCGTAGTTGAACATGATGCAGATATGGCATTTGGAAGATTTAGAAGAATTTTTACCTATGGTGAAAAGGTTCAAAAATCATATTCCCCCTATTTAGATGACCTAGAACATGCTTATCCTAATGAACACTTTGAAACAGCTAATTTTTTAAATGTTTCTGATTTTTTATGGGATAATGTTTTAGAGAAAGTATTATATGGCAAAGATATTGAAGTAACCTACAAAAGAGATGAAGTAATATCCGAAATATATGTTGATAATATTGAAAAAGAACCTGATTTATTAAAAATAGCTCCTTCTGTTTGGAGTAAAATCTATAAAAGAGAATTAATTATGGATAAAAATATACGATTCCAACCATATATCTCTGGAGATGATATGGCATTTACCTTAGAAACTCTCCTTAAAGCAAAGGGAATCGTATTTTTAAATAATTTCATGACTTATGATTATTATATTCGTGATTTACCTGATGATAAATCAATTACAAATAATGTAAATGTAAAACTATTAGCTGATTTAATGGATTCATACATTTACTGTAGAAAATGCACAGAAGGATTTTCAAAAGACATTAAAAATGTATCAATAAATCCACATTTATTATATTGGATGAATACCTGGAAAAATGCATCATTTACAAAAGAAGAAAACAGAATGTTACTTGAAAAAGTAAATGAACTTAAAAAAATACACAAAACAGATGTTAAAACTAAAATCTTATTGTCTTCAATGACAACTGCATTAGAATCTGTAATATACACATCAGGAGGTTAAAATAATGGATTTTGATTATGTAATTGTTGGAGCTGGACTTTCTGGCCTTACAATAGCTGAAAGAATTGCTAATGAGTTAGATGAAAAAGTACTAATTATTGAAAAACGTGACCACATTGGTGGAAATGTTTATGACTTTTATGAAAATGACCTATTAATACAAAAATACGGACCACATATATTCCACACTAAAGAAAAGAAAGTTTATGATTACCTTTCGCAATTTACAGAATGGATTGACTATGAACATGAAGTTTTAAGTTGTGTTGATGGAAAGCTTGTTCCGATGCCAATTTGTATTGATACATTAAATGCATTATATGACCTTGATTTAGATGAAAACTCAATGAAAGAATGGATTGATAAAAATAAAGAAGACATTGATGAGATAAAATCAAGCGAAGATGTTGTTTTAAAAAATGCAGGTCGAGACATTTACAATAAATTATTTAAAACCTACACTGAAAAACAATGGGGAACATCAGCAGCTGATTTAAGTCCATCAGTAATTTCAAGAATCCCATTTAGGTTCAACCATGATACAAGATATTTTGAAGATCCTTACCAAGGAATGCCAAAAGAAGGTTTTACAAAAATGTGTGAAAAAATGATTGAAAATGATAATATTAATGTAGGACTTAAATCCGATTATAAACAATACATTGACAAGATTAACTATGAAAAACTAATTTATACTGGCCCTATTGATTACTTTTACGATTATAAATACGGAGAACTATTATATAGATGTTTAAACTTCGTATATGATATTTTAGATACAGATTCCTATCAGGAAGTAGGTGTTGTTAACTATCCAAATCATCCGTACTTTACAAGGATTACTGAATTTAAAAAACTTACAGGACAAAATATAGATGGAAAAACAGCTATTATGAAAGAATATCCTGGATTTAATGGAGAATTATGTTATCCATACCCAACAGAAGAATATTTAGAAAAATTCAAATTATATGAAAATGAAATGGAAAAGGAAGAAAATGTAATCTTTGCTGGAAGATTAGCTAAGTATAAATATTATAATATGGATTTAGTTGTTAAAGATGCATTAGAAATCTTTGAAAATGAAATAAAATAAGATTTATTAGGAGATTTAATTATGATTTGTGTTTGGCCACAATATATTGATAAAAATCTAACTTTAAGCGAAGGTCGTAAAATCGCAAAAAAATATGCAGTTAAAGAACCAAGTCTCTCAGAAATTGAACATGCCCTAAAAAAACTCAAGCTTCCATATAATATTCAAAAAGAAAAATCATATCCTGGAAAATGGTACAAACATAGTGGAAGAATACTTGTCGAAAGTGACAAAACAAAACTAGATTTGTTAAAAGAAATTAGTTTAAAAGTTAAAGAAAAAAGAAAATGATTAAAATGGAAATACCACAATTAATGAGAGAACAATTCAAACAAGCAAAAGAAATTATTGATAAATCAAAAAATATTAAAGTTTATTCACATATTGATTGTGATGGTATTTGCTCAGGTGCAATATTATCCACACTCTTAGATAGGCAAAACAAAAAGCACGATATTGAATTTGTTAATTTAGATGTCTTAGATGACTTACCCCTAGATCATGAATTAACAATTTTTTCTGATTTGGGTTCTGGACAGGCCATTGATAAATATGCAAAAAAAGGTCAAAAAATTATTGTCTTAGACCACCACCCCCCTTTAAGAAATCTTGATTATAAAAATGATAAAGATTATACCTACCTTGAAATAAATCCTATGCATCATGGTATTGATGGATCATATGATGTTTGTGGAGGAGGATTATGTTATTTTTTAGCTAAAGAATATGAATATAAAGATTTAAGCTGGATTGGAGTTTTATCAGCTATTGGAGATATGCAAAATATGCAAACTGGACATTTTGAAGGTTTAAATAAAATTATCCAAAAAGATGCTATAAATGAAGGATATCTCGAATTACACGAATCAGATATTAATCTTTATGGTAGAAGCACAAGACCACTTTTTGTAGCTCTTTCTTACTTTAGTGATATAAAATTACCAATTACAAACAATAGAAATGAATCAATGGCTGTTTTAGAAGAGATAGGCATTGATGAAAAAAACAATCGAAGAACATTATCCCAATTAACACATGAAGAAAAAGGCAGATTATATGAAAAACTAGTTGAAATGCTATCTAAAGAACTTCCTGGAAAATATGTTCAATATATTCCAAGATTAATTATTGGAGATTCGTATACCTTTTTAAAAGAAGAAAAAGGAACTTTCCTACAAGACGGTTCTGAATTTTCGACAGCTATGAATGCATGTGGAAGAAACCAAAAAGAAGAGATAGCTCTAAAAGTTTTAAAAGGTAATAGAATAGATGGATTAGATGAGTTAAAATCAGTTAGTAAAAGTCATAAATATAACCTAGCAACATCAATGCAAAAAATAGTTGATGATGAAAATAATAAGATTGTCGAGTTAGAAAATCTTCAATATTTTAACGGTGGTGACATTAAATCTGAAATTATTGGAACAATCACAGGAATGATATTAGGTTATTGTAACTGGAAAAAACCAATTATAGGATTTACCTCAACTGAAAATGGTTTAAAAGTTTCACTTAGATGCTCAAAATTATTATCATACGATGGAATACATTTTGGAAATATTATTCGTGAAGTTGCTCAAGAAGTTGGAGGAGTTGGAGGAGGACATGCCATGGCATGTGGTGCATACATACCACATGACAAAAAAGATGAATTTATTGAAAAATTTAATAAAAAATTAATTGGAAAAATAGCAAACTAATTATATAATTATATACAATATAAATAATTAAATTATAATTAAAAGAGAGGAATGAATATCATGAAAGCTTTTAAAAAACGAGGAACATTGACTCACTTTCAAATTTTAAGCGAAATTTCTAAACAAGACCCTCATCTTAAACAAAAAGATTTAGCAAAAACTTTAGGAATTACAATACAGGCTGTTTCAGAAAACATAAAGACATTGACTGAAAGAGGTTACATAACCTCAAAAGATGGTAGATCTCCTTATAAAATAACTCAAAAAGGAATCGATAAAGTAAAAAAAGACGCAATTAGCTTAAGAAAATATTCTGATTCTGTTTTAGAAACAATGAATCATTATAAAACTATTTGGCCAGCTATTGCAGGTGAAGACCTTAAAAAAAATGATGTTGTTGGACTTTTTATGGATGATGGAATATTATATGCTCATAAAAAGGAAGAAAATGCTACTGGTGTCGTATTAGAAGATGCAATAAAAGATATGGATGTGTCATTAACTAATCTTACCGGAATCATCGACATGAGCGTTGGACATGTAACTGTAATAAATTTACCTCCAATTAAAAACGGTGGATCTAAAAACAGTGATTTTGAATTAATTAGAAATGTCTACGAAAATGGAGCTCGAAATGGTGAAAAAATTGATAAAGTAGCTATCGCAGGTACTGTTGCACGTGCAGTAGCTAATAAATTAGAACTACCAATAGATATTGAATTTGCAGCTCCACAATCTACAGCTAATGCAGCTCGTAAAGGTTTAAATGTTTTAGCTTTATGTGTTGGTGAAATGAGCAAATCATTTACTCGTGAACTTGAAAATGAAAAAATAAAATTTAATATTATTGATGGCGAAAAATAATTAAATTATTTTTCTCTTATCATTTTAAATAAAGCAGCAGCTATTTCTACACTATCCATACCACTAGATTCAACTACTTTTATATATTTTTTTAAATTATCATTGTAAATACTATTTTTAACATCGTCCATAAGGAAGTTATTTTTAATATTTTCTATCTCTTTAAATGAAGGAATATTTTTCTTGGTAATTTTATAATTAGTTCTTTTTTTTATATTTGAAAAATAGTGTGCTTCTTTTGGTGAAACTAAAGTAAATGCATAACCATTATTACCTGCTCTTGCTGTTCGACCAATTCTATGAATGTAATATTCCACATTTTGGGGAACATCATAATTAATAACCAAATCAATGTTCAATACATCAATCCCACGTGCAGCTACATCTGTTGCAACCAAAATATCAATATTTCCATTTCTAAATTTATTCATTACTTTGTCTCTAATTTTCTGAGTCATATCCCCATGAAGAGAGTCAACCGAATAATCCCTACGCCTCATATGTTTTACAACAAAATCTACTCTTTTTTTAGTATTACAAAAAATTAAAGAACGTTTAGGTTCATAAACATCAAGTAAACGAAGCATATCTTCTAATTTATCTCTTTCATCTGTTTTAAAAGAGAATTGTTTGATTTTTGGAATATTTTTCTTATTTTGTGATACTTTAATAAATTTAGGATTATGCTGATGCATTTTAGCTATTCTTTTTATTTCATCGGGCATTGTAGCTGAAAAAAGTAGAGTTTGTCTTTGTTTTGGAGTGTGTCTTAAAATAAGCTCAATATCTTCTCTAAACCCCATATTAAGCATTTCATCAGCTTCATCAAGAACAACACTATCAACACCAATTAAATTAAGGGAACCTCTCTCAATATGGTCAATAACACGTCCAGGAGTTCCAACTACAATATGAACCCCTTTATTTAAGACTCTAAGTTGACGTCCTATAGGTTGACCACCATAAACCGCTAAAATCTTAAGTTTATTAATATTTGCTCCAACCTTAGCAATTTCACCAGCTACTTGCATACATAACTCTCTAGTTGGACATAAAATAATAGCTTGAGGAGATTTATCTGGAATAAAAATTCTCTCTAAGATTGGAATTGAAAAAGCAACAGTTTTACCACTTCCAGTTTGGGCTTGACCTATAATATCTTTGCCTTTTAATGCTTCTGGAATAGCTAATTTTTGAATAGTTGTTGGTTTTTCAAAACCCATATTTTTAATAGCTTTTTTTATATTTTTAGATATTTTAAAATCATTAAAACTTTCATAACTCATTATAATACTATTTAAATTACAAAGTATTTAAAATAATTTAATCTGCTTAGTTTTATCCTTATTAGAAAATTTATTAACATATTCAAATATTTCCTGGGGATTATTCATTATTCCACTAATATTTGTTCTTTTAATAAATATTTCCATTAATTTTTTATTATTCGGACTTTGTATATTATAATCTAATGCATATCTTTTAGTGTATTTCTCTTTGAGGTTTGGAAAGTTTTCATCTAATTTTTTATAAAAATATTGTCTGTTTCCATCCCTTAAAGTCAAACCCATTCCAAAACATATGATGCCTTTAACATTTGACTGTGTAGCATAATCAATAATCTCGTTAATATTTTCCTCCGTATCATTAATAAATGGTAAAATTGGACACAACCAAATGATCGTAGGGATTTTTGCATTATTTAACTTTTTTAATACATGAACTCGCCTTTTTGTTGTTGCTACATTTGGTTCTAAAATTTTGCACAAATCTTCATCACTTGTTGTTAAAGTCATTTGAACTACAACTTTTGATTTTTCATTTATTTTTTTAAGCAAATCTAAGTCTCTTAAAATTAAATCAGATTTGGTAATACATGTAAAACCAAATCCATATTTATAAATTAATTCTAAAGAATTTCTAACATATTTTAACTCCTTTTCAATTGGAATATATGGATCACTCATTGAACCTATCCCAATCATGGTCTTTTTTCTTGTTTTAAGTGCTTTTTTGAGTAATTCAAGAGAATTTGCCTTAACTTCAATATCTTCAAATTTATGATTCATATTATAAACTTTACTTCTAGAATCACAATAAATGCAGCCATGACTACAACCCCTGTATAAATTCATTCCGTTTTTAGCTGACAAAATACTTTTTGAGTTAACATAGTGCATAGAAGTATTTTAAATTTTAAAATTTATAGTCCTTACTAAAATAAATAAACTATTTAATATTCAATCTCTAAAAATCAACATATGCAAAAGAAAATAATACAAGATTTAGGGAAGGAATACGACATTAAAAAGCATCCTAACATAAAAGGTGTACAAATAATTGAAGGTAAAAATAATTTCCCAATTAGTTGGCTTAATCAACAAGGATATTGTGAATACCAACTATATCTCCAATATGTAAAAGATATAAGAACCACACCAACCAAAGCTATGAAAGTTGGCACCTCCAAACATAACAAGTCAGAAAATAAATTTAAAAAAGATGCAACACCATCAACATTTAATGAATTTGTTGAAATATCAAAAAATGAGGAGGTTATTTCCCGTGAAATCCCAGTAATAGATCCTGAAAATGGAATTCGAGGATATATAGATGAAATTTGGATGATGCCTGATAAAATAGTTATAATCGATGATAAACCTGGAACAACACCATATAGTTCTACAATCAACCAAGTAAGGGCATACTGTCTAGCAATAAAAAACATGTTAAATGACTCAAGGAAAATTCAAGGGGCTCTAAGACAAAGAGGAACTAACAATATATTTTGGAGTGAAGAATTTAATCAAAAAGAAGAAAACACCATCAAATTTTTACTAAATAGAATGGATGGATTATTTAAAGGTTTAAAACCATTCATACCTACAAAAAATCCTAACAAATGCAAATCTTGCAGATATCAAAGTTACTGCGAACACTCCAAAAGTGTTTAAAAATAAAAAAAAAAGTTATAGATTATATTTACGCTCATCAACAACAATAGTTTTAGTTATTGAGTTAAATAATCTATCTTCACGAGTAAAAATAAAACCTAATACTAAATCAAAAAGTATTGGTATCCAAAACAATTTAGTTAGATTACGTACAATTGCCTGTGCCCATGAAATCTTAGCACCATTCTTTGATCTAACCTGAATATACATTAAAGCTTTACCAACAGTAGAACCTTTAAATTTTTCCAATATTACGAAATAAAAGAATACTAAAAAAGGTACTACATATATAAAGTAAGAATAAACCTTATAAGTTTCATAAGGATTTATTATTAAGTACATCAAATAAGATACAATCCACATAATTGCTGAGACTACAAAAAAATCAGCAACATATGCAATAACTCTTCTTGAAAATATATTAGCCACAATACCACCTTAACAAACACGAGGAACAGGATCAGCTATTGGAGCTTCAAGGATTCTTTCACCACCAATTGGAGTCTTAACAATAACATATTCCCCCTCAACAACTTCTCCAATAATAGCTGCATCTTCACCATATTTCTCATTTTTAATAACTTTAAGAACATCCCGAGCCTTATCAGCTTTAACTCCCATTACAACTTTTCCCTCATTTGCTACTTCAAAAGGATCGATTCCAAGCATTTCTGAAACAGCATGAACTTCTGGCCTAATTGGAATTGCATCTTGCTCTAATACAACACCTACACCAGATTTAGAAGCCATTTCATTAATAGCATTAGCAAATCCACCACGAGTAGGATCCTTCATAGCTGTAATGCCACCAATTTCCAAAGATTCCTTAATTATATTCCACATAGGAGCAACATCAGACTTTAAATCAGTTTCAAAACCAAAACCTTCTCTAAAAGACATTAAACTCATTCCATGATCTCCTAAGCTACCAGTGATGATAATTTTATCACCTACTTCTAAAGTTGAATCACAAACAATTTCACCTTTTTTAGCTATTCCAATACCCGTGGTAACCATTACAATACCTTCAAGCTTATCATTAGGCATTACCTTTGTATCACCAGTAATTACTGCAACATCTACCTCTTCACAAGCTTCATTTAAAGATCTCATAATCCTATCCAAATCATCTATTGGAAAGCCTTCCTGCATAATAATTGCATTAGAAATAGCTAGTGGGCGAGCACCCATTACAGAAACATCATTAATTGTTCCACATGCAGATATTCTACCAATATCTCCACCAGGGAAAAATAAAGGATCGATTGTATGACCATCTGTTGTAAAAACTATCTCATAATCATCAATAGGAATAGTAGCCCCATCATCTAAGGCATCTAAACTAATACCACCATTGACACTTTTTTTAGTGATATTATCTAATACTGTACTAGCGATTAAATTAGCCATTACTTCACCACCAGCACCATGATTCATACTAATTTTATCTTCTGACATTATATCTCCTAAAAATAATAATTATGGAATATATATGTAAAAACAAGTATATTAAAAATTAAAAAAAGAGAGAATTTAAAGAAAAGTATCTTTAAATAAAAATTCCGTTAATAACACCATCTTGACCAGGTCTTGATGTTACTTTAACATTACCTTCAGCAGTTTCTACAACAGCACCTTTTGTAATGATGTTTCTTCTAACATAGTTAGGATTTGCAGAGTTTTCAACTACATTATAAATATCTAATACTTTAGTATTGCCTTCATCATCAGTTACATTAACTTTATTACCAGTAGCTAATCTAAGTTTTTCGTTTCCACCACGAGTTCTAATTTTTCTTAATTTTTTTGCATCTAATCTAGTTTCTGCAGGATCCCTACCTAATTCAGATTTCCTTTTTCCACGGTTAGCAACATTTCTTGCACCAGATGGGCTCCTAGTTGATTTTCCTTGAGAAATTGCCATTATTTCACCTAATAAATATAATTAATTAATAATCGCAGTCAATAAGTCTCTTTTCGTTAAATTGTTGGACAAGAAAAATAACAATTAAACTTTTGAGAGCAAAAAAGAGTCTTAAAGAATAATGATAATAAATTATTAATTTATCATCATATATAAATGTTTTACTTTTGGCACACGAACACTAATATAAAGTAAACATCATTAATTCTTACCAGATTTATTATTTAATATGAATTCATCAACTATTTTATCAAATTCTTCTTCAGTAATGTTTTCATCACTAGATGCATCTAAAATTTTTTGAATATCAATTTCTGAAATGTTATTTCCAAGTAATTCAACTAATAACTCCCTTAAGTCATTATCATCGATATATGCTTCCTTACTTGCATCTAAAATTGATGCTAAATTATCATCATTCATAATATAGTAGGGGATATTCATTTCATGATTAATCATGTTACACCCACTTAATCTTCATCATCTCCAGCATATTCATAATAAACAATGTCATAGGGATCATCGTCATCATAATATTCAAATGGATAATTTACATCATCATCATTATCAAATTCATAATTAGAACCATCACTATCTACTTGAACTACAATTTCAATAGGTTGACCCTCATTTAGTCCGTCAACATCGATATAATCATCCAATGGAATAACAATATCTTCATCAGCATCTTCAGGTATTTCAATGACCATTTCTGCATCATCATTTTCAACATCATTCATTAAAATATCTTTAGAATCATCCATAAGTTCGATAGAATTATTAGAAGCATCACTTTTAAGTAAATAACCCTTAGCAAATAATTCTTCAGCATCTAACCCACAAAAAGGGCAAATAAAACTACCTTTTATTAATTTGCCTCCGCAAGAAGGACAATAATCAATTTTAACCATATTATATTAACTCCAATAATAAACTGATAAATACAATATATTATTATATTTTAAAAGTATTATTTAAAGATTATACTGAATTGTCAATTATAATATTGGAATTGGATATGTTGTGAGTATTTCTAGTTTTAAAAGAATGGCTTTTTAAATCATCAATAAAAAGATTGAAATGAACAAAAAGAGCATTACAATCAATTATTATTTTTATGTTTGAATATTTAAGCTCTTCTTTTGAAGTGTTTAAAACTTCAGATGCATTTTCTATAAAAATTGAAGAAGGATATTTATTTTTATCTAAATTTAAAAAAACATTATTTGAAATGGCATAACTTAACAAATACCCTTTTGTACCTTCAATTTTACCAACAAATCTATCATTTATTTCATCATAGCTAGAAACTAATTTTTTTAATTTCATAATATCAAACCTCTAATAGTATTTTAGATTGTTTAACATATATAAATCACCCAAGAGCATTAAAAAAGTAATAAAAATTATTATTAAGATAAATAAAGTCATTCTAAAGCAATAATATTAAAATAAATTAAAAAAATTGATTTTATATCCAACAACATAAACTATATTATATTAAAAGAAAATATTTTAATTAATAGATAAAAATGGTGCCTGAATTGATTGAAGAGACAAAAGAACAATTAGAACTTGAAGCTGAAATTAAAGCACAAGCTCAAAAATTTATAAAATATCTTAACTCCACACTTCCCGAAGGTATGGAATTAGAATATGAAGGTTTCTACAGACGAGGATTTTTTGTAAGTAAGAAACGATATGCTGTAATCGAAGATGGAGAAATTATAGCTAAAGGATTAGAGTTAGTAAGAAGAGATTGGGCACCTATTGTTAAAAATACTCAAGAATCTGTTTTAATGGCTATTTTAAAAGAAGGTAATTCTGATAAAGCTATTGAAGCTGTTAAAAAAGTTTTAAAAAGAATTAGGAAAGGAGAAGTTGATAAAAAAGAGCTTATTATACACACACAAATTACTAAACAACTTGACCAATACAAACAGGTTGGACCTCATGTAGTAGCTGCAAAGAGAATCGAAGAACATGGCATTAAAATATCCCGTGGAACGATTATACAATATATAATCGTTAAAGGGAAAGGTTCTATTAGTCAACGTGCAGTTCCTTATGATTATAGTGAAGGATACGAATATGACAAGGATTACTATATTCATCATCAATTAATTCCAGCTGTTGGAAGAATTATGGGACCTCTTGGATATTCTAAAAAAGATTTGGAAGACATGGCAGTTGGAGAGGTACAACAAAGTTTAGATGCTTTTTTTTAAATTTCTTAAACTATAAATAACACAAGATTTATATTCTTATAGTGATGATAACCACTAAAAAAGATAGTGATCGTGTTGTTTTCTTTGATGTAGATGATACATTGCTTGATACTTCAGCATTTGCTGAAACTGCAAGACGAGCTGCACTAGAATTAATGGTAGATAATGGATTACCCCTTGATAAAGACGAAGCATACGGTGTTTTAAAAACAATTATCAGAGAAAGAGGTTCAAATTATGGAAAACACTTTAATGTACTAACAAAAGTTGTTTTAGGTCATGAAGATCCAATGCTTATAGCATTAGGAATGATTACTTACCATAATGTTAAAATGGCATTGTTACGTCCATTTGCACAAACTATTGATACATTAATTTATCTTAAAAGTCAAGGATATCGTTTAGCTGTTATATCTAATGGAATTACAATCAAACAATGGGAAAAATTAGTTAGACTTAACATATATCAATTTTTTGACGCCGTGATAACTTCAGAAGAAGTAGGTAAGAAAAAACCAGATAAACTAATTTACGATGTAGCTCTTAGAAAAATGCAAGGAAATCCTGATAAATCCATTATGATTGGAAATAAATTTAAAGAAGATGCATTAGGAGCCGTTAATGCTGGAATGAGTGCCATTCTTGTTAATTCAGATATTATTGAAGAAGACCGAGATTACATTAAAAAAGAGCAATTAGATATTACAATAATTGAAAATATCGGTGATGTTAATAAAATATTATAATCACTAAAAATTTAAAAATCAAGTTCTAGAGTTATTGGACAGTGGTCTGAACCAAATATATCATTTAAAATTTTAGCTGATTTTACTTTGTTTTTTATTTCTTCATTGACATAAAAATAATCTAATCTCCAACCAGCGTTTCTATCTCTTGCACGGGTTCTATAACTCCACCAAGTAAAATTATTTTCACCTTCATCAAACATCCTAAAAGTATCTACAAAACCAGCTTTTTCCATCTCATCAAGCCAAGCTCGCTCCTCTGGAAGATAACCAGATTTTCCTTCACAATTTTTAGGATTATAAACATCAATTGGATGATGAGCAATATTATAGTCTCCAGTAATAACTAAGTTTTCACCTTGATTTTTTAAATCCAAAAGCAAATCAAGTAAAGTATTACAAAATTCAACTTTAAAATCTAATCTTTTTGCATTCATTCCACTATTAGGGAAATAAATATTAAAAAGAGTAAAATTAGGATATTTTAGTCTCAAAACCCTTCCTTCACTATCGAGCTTTGAATTTCCCAATCCTTTTATAACTTCAACAGGTTTCTCTTTAGAAAAGGTTCCAACTCCACTATACCCTTTCTTATCAGCTTCATTAAAATGAGAATGAAATCCATCAACATCACTTAATTTACTTGGAATATCACTACTACTAGCCCTTATCTCTTGAAAATTAATGATATCTGCATCAGTATTATAAAACCAATCCCAAAACTCATCTTTTTTACTTACAGCCCTAATTCCATTTACATTCCAAGAAACTAGCTTTACACTCATTATAACTGAACTCCTTCATTAAGTGGTAATTCACGAAGCCATTTAATATCACTTTTATAAAGCATGCGAATGTCAGAAACATCGTATCTTATCATGGCTAATCTTTCAATGCCTAAACCAAAAGCTAGTGCAGGTTGATTGATACCTAGTGGTTTTAATACTTCTGGCCTAAACATTCCAGAACCGCCAAGTTCAATCCAACTTTGCTTATCTTCTAAGTAAACCTCACACTCTGTTGATAAGTAAGTATATGGGAAATAAGCAGGTCTGAATCTAACTTCAAATCCTAGTTGTTTATAAAATTCCTTTAAAATACCTAAAAGATTCCTGTAACTAACATCTTCACCACAAACAAGACCTTCCACCTGATGAAATTCAGGCAAATGCTTATAATCAAAAGTTTCCCTTCTAAATACTCGACCAACTGAAAACATTTTCATTGGAGGTTCGTGAGTAAACAAGTGTTTAGTTGAAATTCCAGTAGTGTGAGTTCTTAAAACACTTTGACGAGCAATATTCTCATCCCAATCATACTGCCAACCAGTAGACCCTGTATCACCACCATCTTCATGAACCTGTGAAGTTAATTCAACTACCTCACTATCAGGTAAATCGCAAGTAAGTGGATTTTTAACATAAAATGTATCTTGCATTTCACGAGCCGCATGATCCTGAGGTTGGAATAGTGAATCAAAGTTCCAAAAAGCAGATTCTAAAATATCACCATTATCTTCATCAAAGCCTAAATTAAAAAAGATTTCTCTTATCTCATCAATAATTATTCTCAAAGGATGTTTTTTACCTGGAAAAACAATTGGTGCTTCAGCTGTAATATCATAAGGACGATATTGTAAATTTTTCCATTCTCCATCTTTTAATTGCTGGTGTGTTAATTGAGTAGCTTGTTTTTGAATTGTGAAACCCTCGTTTAAAATAGCTTCACCTTTTTCTAAAATTTTAAAAGAATGTGAGGTGTTCTTTTTAATATTTAAAATATTTTTTCTATCATTTAACTTTTTAAAACCATCTAATAAATCAGCACTTAATTCATCTTTAATTTGGTTTTTCTTATCTTTAAGGTGATTTAATAACTCTTCATCATCTCCCAACTTACCTGAAAAATCACGACCAAAATCAGTTATACTAACAATGCCTTTATCGATTTTAGCCCAATTTTTACGAACTAACCAACCAATAGCTATATTTGTTTCTTTTTTATCTAAATTAGCTGCATCAGCTAGTTCTTTCATGGCCAAATGCTGTTTTTCAACCAGTACACCTAAGATTTTACGCTCAGGTAGTCCTCTATCAGCATATTTAATACCATTATCTGTTAAAGAGATTATTTCATCTACATCTTTTTTAACTTCAATAATATCTTTTGAAGCAAGCGAACCAGCCGCACTCATAACTGATTTAATGTCCATGCCTGTTTTTTTAGCTATATCTTCAGGAGTGCTATTAATATTTGATTCTAATTCTTTTAATAATCGTTTTTCATAAATATGTAATTCATTAATGGTTTTTTTAACATCCTCACTCATTTAAACACCATAATTATAATTAATAACAGTACAATATTTGTTAAAAAACATTAATAAATATAATGTAAAATGGCACTTTCAAAAACTTAATGATAGATTATTTTTAGCTTTAAATTAAGCAAAATAACATCTAATATCTGAAAAAAATTTTTTATTTTATTTTAACCCCTTCATGAATTAACCTAATAAAATTAATGTAAATAAAAAATTCATCTGAAATAATAAAAATTAAACATGATGAAAGCTTTTTAAAGACTTAAAATTAAGCATATATCCATATATTTTAAAAATATAAACATACACAATCAAATCTTGAGAAAATTATTCAATTAAAAACACAACTAAGTGACGAAAAATACTCAATACAATATTCTTAGAGAAAGTAATAATGCATTAAGATTTATAACTGGCCTACTTGGAGGTATTGGGCTTGGAATGATTTTTTTAAGAAAAATTCCCATTTTCTAAAAGGCTTGGATTAATAGCTACTGCTTGATTATAACATTTATTTGCCTCTTTTTGATTACCCATTTTTTCAAAAGTTAATCCTTTATTTAAATAAGCTTTATCATTTTTAGGATCTAAATTTATGGCAATATTAAAACAGGTGATAGCTAGTTCATATTGACCTGCTTGTTTACATGCAAATCCTTTATTAACAAATAACATTGAATTTTCACCTTCGATTTCAATAGCTTTATTATGGCATTCAATAGCTTTATCGAATTCTCTTAATCCTTCATAAAGAAATCCTTTATTAGTCCAAAGTGCTGGTTGATTAGGTTTTAGTTTTAATGCATTATCTATTGATTTTAAAGCTTCATCAACTTTACCTAATTGTGAACAGACGAATCCTTTATTTGTTAATGTAACGACATCCGTAGGATTTATTTTTAAAAGTCCATCACAGGCTTCGTTAGCTGCGTTAAAATCAAATATAAATATTGATGCACTAAATTTGTTTTGAAGTGCATTTTCATTTTCAGAATTTAATTCAATAGCTTTGTCAAAGTTTTCAATAGCTTTTTTATACTCTCCTTTTTTAGCATAAACTAATCCTTTATTGTTCCAAGCAGTAATGCAATTAGGATATTTATCTAAAACTTCTTCATAATGTTTAATTGCACTTAAATAATCACCAGTGTCTAATGCTTCATCTGCTTTTTCAAGTACTTTTTCATAATCAACCATTTTTCACACCTTAAAAATTTGATTTTAAATATGTAACAAAAATTGATGCTGCTGTTAAATCGGCAGTTGTTCCTGGATTAAACTTATTTTCATATAAATAATCATCAAATTCTTTTAATTTATCTTTAAAATCATCATCATTTTGATATTTAAGTAATTGTCTAGCTTGATTTGATATTTCACTAGCTTTTTTAGCTCCATATTTTCTTGAAATTAAAGTGTCTGGAATTTCAGACAGAATTGTTAAAAATGTTAAAATGCAGGATTTATTTAGAGAATTTTCTTTTATTAAATTATAGTATGTTGGATAACCTATTTCAAATACAACTGGCATATCTGAAGTCATCTCATTAGCTAGTCTATCCCATGGTGCAGATATTTTTAAAACATCCCACATTGTTTGCTTGTTAGCTTTTAATTCTTCTTTAGCATTTGTACTTGCTACATCATATTCATCTTGGTTGCCCATTCCACCAGCATCTGCAATATTGATTGCATCATATAAGTCACATGCATCCTCAACTGATGTTGATTTCATTAATTTAACTATATTAGGACGAATTTCATTAAAATTATTACTAATAGCTGTTGCACAAGCTATTGGAATTATCATCATTACAATTCCCAGGTTAGTGTTGTTTTTAATCCAGTTATCTGTTTCTTTAACTGCATTTAAAATGTATTTTCCCAAACACGGATTTTCAATGTTAACATTTTTTGTAGCTTCTCTTATTGTATCTCCAATAACAATCCCACTTATAATAAAATCTTCAAAAACCATATCGTCATAATTACGAGTTCTATGAACATTACCTGGTTTTGGATATCCACTAACTTCAAGTGCAGATGCAATCTGAGCTATTTTAGCTATTTCTTCTGCTTTCATATTATCAAATCATTGAAAAGTACATATGCAGCAAAATTGGTAATAATTAGGTCTGCTCCAGCTCTTTTAATTGAAAGTAATGATTCTATTATTGCTTTTTCTGTCAAATAACCATTTTCAATAGCTGCCATAATCATTGAAAACTCACCACTAACATTATATGCAACTAAGGGAAGAGTAAATTCATCTTTAACCATCCTAACCACATCCAAGTAAGGTAGTGCTGGTTTAACCATTAGAAAATCGCAACCCTCGACGACATCAAGTTCACATTCACGTATTGCTTCTACTGCATTAGCCGGATCCATTTGGTAGCTTTTCCTATCTCCTTTGTGTGGTGATGAACATGCAGCTAGCCTAAATGGTTCATAAAATGCTGATGCGTATTTAGCTGAATAAGACATTACCATTACATTATAAAATCCATTTTCATCTAAAACATTTCTAATTGCTTCAACTCTACCATCCATCATATCAGAAGGTGCAACAATATCAACGCCTGCTTGAGCATGAGATAATGCAACCTTTGCAATGTATTCAAGGGATTCATCATTTAATATTTCTATTCCATCATCACTATCTCCATTTTCTTTAATTAAACCACAATGCCCATGAGAAGTGTATTGGCATAAACAAACATCACTAATAACTACAAGATTAGTTTCTTTTTTAAGTTTTCTAATTGCTTTTTGAACAATACCTGTTTTTGAATAATCAGGAGATGCAATTTCATCTTTTTCTTCTTCAGGTGGAATTCCGAACACTATTATTGATTTTAAACCTTTAGATTCTAATTTTTTTGCAAATTTAACTCCACTTTCAAGAGAGTATCTAAATTCACCTGGAAGAGAAGATATTTCCTCTTTTTCATCTCCCATAAGAGTTTCTTTAAAATAAATTGGATATATCAAATCTTCTTTTTGAAGCTTAGTTTCACGAACAATATTGCGAATTTTAGAATTTTTTCTTAGTCTTCTCATTCTTGTTTTTGGAAAATACATATTTATCACATTTAATAGATTTAACTTAAAATTATTTAAAAATACTTATATATTCATATATAAACAAAATAATGTTATTAGTTTGTATATAAAGATATTATTAAAAAATAATAAAATTTATAATAATTAATTAAAGGAGGTTAATACTATGGTTAGTCCAATTGTTGCTGCTATTATTTCCTTTTTCTTACCAGGTATTGGTCAAATAGTCCAAGGTGAAACTAAAAAAGGAGCAATAATGTTTGTAGGTGCAATTATAATATCTTGTATATTAGTGATGCTTTTAGGAACTATAGGACAGATTATATACCTAATTTATCCATTATATACTGCTTATGATGCATACAATATGTAAACAAGTAAAGACCACGCCATTAAACACCACAATTTAAATAATAGAGGATTTACTATGTCAAACCGAATTGGAGAAAAATTTTCAATAACCACTTTTGGAAGTAGTCATGGAAAAGCACTTGGAGCTGTTGTAGATGGATGTCCTGCAAATCTTGAATTAAGTGCAGATGATATTCAAAAAGAGTTAGATAGAAGAAAACCTGGAAATAGTAATGTATCCAGTCCTAGACAAGAATCTGACAAGGTAAAAGTTTTATCTGGGATTTTTAATGGAAAAACTGATGGAACTCCAATAACTGGAGTTGTTTATAATAACAATCAAAAATCTAAAGACTATTCCTCCTTTAAAAACACTCCTCGACCATCCCATGGTGATTTTGCTTGGATGAAAAAATATGGTAACTATGATTATGCCGGTGGCGGCCGTGGAAGTGGACGTGTTACAATTGGCCATGTAATTGGTGGGGCAATAGCTAAAAAGCTCTTAAAAACAAAAAATATCGAAATAATTTCTCATGTAACTCAAATCGGCAATATTAAAACAAAAGAAAGTGATCTTAACACAATTAAAGAAAATATTGAAAAAAATCCTGTTCGCTGCGGAGATGTGAAAGCTGCAAAAAAAATGGAAGAGTTAATTTTATCTAAAAAAGCTGAAGGAGATTCTGTTGGAGGAATTGTTGAGACAATAGCTATTGGTCTTCCAGTTGGACTTGGTGAACCTATTTTTGAAAGACTTGATGGGGATTTATCAAGAATTTTAATGAATATTGCCTCTGTTAAAGGTGTTGAAATTGGTCGTGGTTTTGATGTGGCTAACCATTTTGGAAGTGAAATAAACGACGAGTTTGAAATAATCAATGGTAAAGTAGTTACTAAATCTAATAATTCCGGTGGAATAATAGGTGGAATGAGTAATGGAATGCCAATAATAACTAAAATAGCTATCAAACCTACCCCATCTATTTCTAAATGCCAAAACTCTATTGATTTAAATAATATGGAAAATAAAAAAATAGAAATTAAGGGTCGTCATGACCCCTGTATCTGCCCTAGGGTGTGTATTGTAGCTGAATCTTCAACCGCAATTGTTCTTGCAGATCATATGATTCGCTCTGGTTTTATTCATCCGACAAATTTAGATGAATAATTCTTATTTTTTACCTATTTTTAACTCATCAAATTCCCTATTATCTATTACCCCTTGAAACGTGTTTTTTCTTTCGTTTTTAAATAAAGTTTTGTTACAACTATGGGCATTTGAATTAACATCTTTAAGAGAAATCATTTTAAATTTTCTTGGATTATTATAATTAATATTTAAAGACATTCCATCAAATGCAGCTACTGTTTTAACACCAGTTTCTTTATTTACTTTTTTAGCTTCGGTTAATGGGTTAGATGCTAACATTTTAAGACCTAAATGAGTCATAATAGCTACCTTAGGTTTTACCCCCTTTACCAAATCAATGAAGTTAAATGTACTCATATGTCCGTTAATGGATTTAATGCCCGGTCTTAACACACTAGCTATTAAAATATCTGAACCTTTATGATAATCCACCAGTTCATCAAAATAGGCAGTGTCAGAAGTGTAAGATATTTTAAATCCTTTATAGTCAATTTGAAAACCAACACCTGCAAGATCACCATGAAATGTTTTAGTTCCTTTAATAGTAAACCCATCCAATTCACTTACTTCACCTGCTTTTAAAACAAGTTTATCAGACATGCTTTGATGATACTTAGAAATACAAGGACCCCATTTTTGATATCCTCCAAGAACACTAGGACTTCCAATAATTGTACCATTTCTTTTTGTCATTCCTTTAGTCATGGCTTCAATGAGAATTTCTGCATCATTATAATGGTCTGTGTGTGCATGAGAGACGAATACTCCATTAATATTTCTTGGATCTAATCCAAATTGATAAGTTCTAACTAAAGCACCCGGACCTGGATCAATGTGATAATTTTTACCTGATAAATTATCAATCCTAAATCCACCTGTCATTCTACGCTGAGAGATAGCGGAAAATCTTCCACCACCACTGCCTAAAAATGTAAGTTTCATTTAAACCTCCTACAGTGAACATAAAATTATATCACAACTTAAAGGAGATTTATTCTTTTTAAGACATAAAATTTCATTATCAATTATAACTTTATCTCCAAGTTTAATATCATCACTAGTACTAAACATTAAAACTTTTTCACCAGGAGCTGCTAATTGTTTCCAGTCCCCGTTCATGGCTTGTGTTTTATCATTAAGTTCAACTTGGATCATGTTGTCTTCTATTGAAACAACTTTTCCAATTTCACCTTTATCAATAATTTTATTAGCCATTTCAATAGCTAAATTTTGTTGAATTAATTCCTCGGTTAATTTTTGTCTAAATTTAGTTAAAACTTTGATATCGTGATCAATTGTAACATCTAGATGTTTTTGAGCTTTCATTTCATCAAAGTTTGGACTTTTAACTAGAATATCAAATTGAGACCCTATTGATGGAGTTTTTTTAGAAATTTCTTCTAGAATATTTCCAAAGATTTCACCCATATATTTTAAACTTTGAGAAGATTTCCAGTATCTATTAATTAAAGTTTCAGCTTTTTGTTTTGCAAATTTATTTCCAAATATTATAATACCACTTTTACCAGCTTGGCGTGATGATACCTCGGAACCTAATAGTTCTACAATTTGGTAACCGTTAGTAGTTCCATAAATCCTTTTTCTTTTAGTTTCAAAGGTTCCTTTTGTACTAACCTCGCCTCTTATAGTATTTTCAACAATACTAATCTTATTTGCATCATCTGTAATTTTAATAGAAATACCTAATTCTTCAGCTCTTTTTAAAAATTCATCATCATCACGAATTACTGCATTATATAATTCATTTTCTAGAATTTCCAAATTCTCTTTGTTGCCAAAATAACCAATTTTTCTTTTATCACTGGCCATTACGCAACCTTTTTTACCAATGTAAGCGATAATTAAGCTCATTCTATCCCCTAAAACATTTAAAGTTTTATTAGTTTATTAATTGTTTATATTTATGAATATCATATTTTATATAGTTTAATAAAATTAGAATATTGAATTATTAAAATAAAATAACTGAAAATAGCATAAAAACCAACAATCTTTAAATATGACTAAGGTATAATACTATTATAATAATTGTTAATTATTTATCATTATAAATTATTAATGATTTAATAATATAAATGATTAGGAGAAAAACTTATGAAAGATCTTAATAAGATGTTTAAACCTGAATCTGTGGCTATTATTGGAGCTTCAAGTACCTCAGGAAAAGTAGGACATATTATAGTTGATAATCTCATAAATGATGGTTTTAAAGGCGAAATATATCCTGTAAACCCAAAAGGTGGAGAAATTCTTGGTAAAACTGCATATGCAAGTATAAAAGACATACCAAAAACTGTGGACTTAGCAATAATCACTATTCCCTCTGTCTTTGTAAACGATACTGTACGTGACTGTGGAGAAGTAGGTGTTAAAAACATAGTAGTTATTACTGCTGGTTTTAAAGAAGTTGGCGAAGAAGGTGCTAAGTTAGAAGCAGAATTAACAAAACTTGGAGAGGAATATGGTATAAACATTATTGGACCAAATAGTTTAGGAATTACCGATTCACACACACCATTAAATGGATCATTTTCACAAATGATGACTCCAAAAGGAAATATAGCATTTATCTCCCAAAGTGGAGCTATGATGGTAGCTATTATTGACTGGAGTATTACTTCTGGAATCGGATTTAGTAAAGTAATCAGTCTTGGAAACAAGGCTGGAGTAAACGAAATTGAATTATTAAAATACTTATCTGAAGACGATGAAACTGCAGTTATAATCTGTTATTTAGAATCAATTTCTGAAGATGAAGACTTTATTAGAACCATGAGAGAAGTTGCAATCAAAAAACCAATTATCATACTTAAATCAGGTTCAAGCAGTGCAGGAGCAGAGGCAGCATCCTCACATACAGGAGCGCTTGCAGGTAGTGACTTAGCATTTGACACGGCATTTAAGCAATCAGGAATTATCCGCGTAGGAACAATGGCAGAATTATTTGACTTAGGTCTTGCATTTTCAAAAGCACCACTTCCAAAAGGTGACCATGTAGCTATTATTACTAATGCCGGTGGAGGAGGAGTTTTAACAGTAGATGCAATGGAAAAAGCAGGTTTAAAGCTTGTTCAATTTGATGATGAAACTAAAGCAAAACTAAAAGAATGCATTCCTGATGAAGGAAGTGTAAATAACCCTATTGATGTACTTGGTGATGCGCCAGTAGATAGATATAAAAAATCGTTAGATATTGTACTTAAAGATGAGCAAGTTGATAGTTTAATTATTATGGTTTGTCCAACTGCATCAGCAGACCCTGATGGAATTGCAAACGTGATTCTAGAAGAAAGACATAAATTCAGCAAACCAATTATTGTTGTAAATATGGGAGGGCCATCATTTGAAGATGCTAACAATGCTCTAAGAGCTAATGATGTGCCAACATATGTATTTCCAGAAACAGCAGTAACTGCCCTTGAGGCAATGACCAGATTTGCAAGACTAGAAGATAGAAGCTATGATGATGTTATTGAAAAAGTAAGTGATGTTGATAAAAATGCTGTGCGAGCAATATTTGACAAAGTTACCTCTGCTGGAAGAGATACATTACTTGGCAGTGAAGCATATGCAGTAGCTGAAGCATACAGAATTTCAGCAGCGCCAATCAGATTATCAAAATCTGCTGAGGAAGCTGCAGAACTTGCAGAAGAAATGGAATTCCCTGTGGTGCTTAAAATCGCATCAGATAAAATTTTACACAAATCAGATATTGGCGGTGTAAAGGTAGGAATCACCAACAGCAATGAAGCTAAAAAAGCTTACAACGAAATAATAGCTAATGCTAAGAAAGCTCACCCAGACATTATCCCAGATGGAGTAGAAGTTCAAAAAATGATGGACTCTGGTGAGGAAGTAATTGTAGGTATGATTAAGGACAAGCAATTCGGACCAATGATTGCATTTGGTATGGGTGGAATCTATGTAAACCTTATTGAGGATGTGTCCTTTAATTTAGCTCGCGGCCTTAGCTCTGAAGAAATTGAAAAGCAAATTGAAAGTACCAAAGTTTCCAAATTACTTGAAGGTTACAGAGGAGAAGCCCCTTGTGATATTGATGAAGTAAAAGAAGCTATTAAAAGAGTAGCTAGATTAACCCTAGATTTCCCTGAAATCTCTGAATTAGATATTAACCCAATATTTGTTTATGAAAAAGGTTCAAGTGCTCTTGATATTAAAATTAAACTCTAATTAATTTCTCATAAGAGAAATTAACTCTTTTTTATTATTTTTAGGTGATTTCATGTATGGTGAAATTGACTTAGAACTATACACTATATCCATGATTCGTTTAAATACTGCTTTTAAAAAACTAGATGATGGTGAAGCAGATGAGAATATATTATCCATGATTAGCGATAGTTCTACTGACTTTGAAGCTTTATTAAATGACATAGTTAATGATTTAAACCAGGAAGAAATTAACTACAATGAATATGATCCATTCTTTGAAAATATCAGTCAGCTATTTCCAAGTTATATTATAAAACTAAACGAATATTTGAAAAATGATACCTTAAAAGAAAAAATAAACATACTAATCAAAATATTTAATAAAATACTTAAAACCTCAGATGAATACTTTAAAATGCGAGGACAACTACAATGAAAGAAAAATTAAAAAAAATTGGAATCGAAGAAAACCTACAATACGAATGCATAACAACAACAATAAATAATACAGAAAAAAACGCTGGTGCCTTTGCATTTACATATCTTGGAGAAGACAAAGTATTTTGCAGAATCTTTGAAGGATCAAAAACCCTAAAAAACATTCAAGAAACAAAAAAGTACGTTGTAAACGTGACACAAGACCCAATAGTTTTTACAAAATGCACCCTTGATAAATTAAGCAATGACCATTACACTAATGATGAAAATATAGCTATTTTAAAAAATACCCCCGCATACATGATCATTGAAGTCAAATCAATAGAAGAAAATACTTTAGATGACTTTCCAATAAAAAGTGATGCAAAACTATTCATGATTACAGGAAAAATCAAAGAGCTAATAATTAAAGAAAACACACAAGCATTTAACAGATCATTTGCAGCAGTAATAGAAAGCCTAACAAATTATTCAAGATATCTAATCGTGGATGCTGAAAAAAGAAAAGAATATTTAGCTAGATTAAACGAAAACCAGCGCCTAGTCAACAAAGTCGGCAGTAGCGATGCAAAAAAAGCTATGGAAATACTAAAAAAAGAATATGAAAAAGCATAGAAAAAACTATGCTTTCCAATATATTTTGTCTTGAGGAATTACCTCTTTTAAAAGACCTAACTCTACTTCAAGACCCATAAAATCATCAACATCAGATTTAAACTTATCATCAATACCAGAAATAAATGGGAAACTTTCAATAGATTCTAACTCACTGTCCTCATCAGAAACAATGTCCTCAGGCAGCAAATCAACTACTTTATCCGGATTTTTATTTATAAAATCAGTGGCTTCTTTATGAATATCAACAATAGCCTTAGCAGTATCTGGATTTTTATTTAAAAAGTCATCGGAAGCTGCAACCACACAACAAGGATGGTTCGGTAAGATATCAGTAGAATTAGCTAAAACCTTATTATTGTCATTTTTCGCAGCAATGCTTACATAAGGTTGGAAAGTGATAATAGCATCAATCTTACCAGTGTTTAAAGCATCATTCATAGAAGGAACCTTCATAGAAGACACTTTAACATCATCCAAAGATAAACCATTTTCCTTTAAATAATATGCAAGTAAAGCATGCTGAATAGAAGCCTCACCAGGAGTAGCTATTGATTTGCCAACCAAATCCTTAGCCGAAGAAATACCAGAATCCTTAGTTACAACAATACCACTACCTTCAGTCTGCACTGCAGAAATCACCTTAACAGGAACACCCTTCTCTATAGAAGATAAAACAGGAGTAATACCTACATAACCAACATCCACATCACCACTAGCCATAGCAGTCATTAAATCTCCACCATTGTTAAACTGAACAAGTTCAGTTTTAATACCCTGTTTTTCATATAAACCTTGAGCATCAGCTACAAATAAAGCAGCATCATGATCAGAAGGCAAATAGCCAATAGTTACAGTATCACTACTGCCACCAAGACCACCAGAAGCAAATACACCAATAATTACCAACAATACAATAACTACTGCTGCAATTATACCTATTTTTTTTATATCCATTACATCACCTAAATTAAATAACGGTAAAATAAATTAAAACAGCCAAAATGCTAGGATTAATTTATAAAGTTGAATCCCATGTTACTAGATATTCACACTGCTTACATATAAATATTTATGATATGATTTTAGAGGGACTGTCAATTTGTTAGGTCTTGATTTCGGTTTTCGATCCAACCATTTTTTCTTGACATAATATAAGCAAACATACCTTCAGGAATTCTATAAATTCTTTTTGTGTCTTTATCTAATGTATTGCCCAAATAATTTTCTAATTTATTATTAGTTCCTTCTAATTTTCCTTTAAAAGGATTTTCTAAGAATCTTAGAAATTTTCTATATTCTGGGAAAAAGTTTTTATTTAAATATTCAGATAAAAGTTTAGGAAACCCTTTTATTTCATTTTTTAATAAATCGATATAACGAATTGCTTTTTTGAAAGTTTGTTGGTTAAATAATTCGTAAAATAATTCAAGATATTCTTTTATTTCTTGTTCTAAGTCTTCTTTTTTGTTTTTAATTAATTTTTTAATTTTATAATCTGAGAGTTCAGGATGTTTTATTTTTAATTCTTGCTTGTAATTTTTTACGGTTTTATTAATTTTAGATTGCATGGCTTCTAAAATATTTTTTATACTATAGTGAATCACCAAAAAATATGTAATTTTTCTAATGGATTCATAAAGATGATTATTTAATGATATATAATTCATTAAAATCGTTTTTAAGATTTCTTATATGATTTCCATCCATCTTGGAGGTAATCTTTTTGCTTTATTATTTTAGTATTATTTTGAAAAATTGCAGTATTTTTTATAATACTTAGAGAATTCTGATTGACATTTTCTTTTACAATCATGGCATTCATATCTTTTTATTTTTACCTTAACAGCTAAACCAGATTCTAAGTACAAAATTCTCCAATTAAAATCTTTCTTAATAACTTTTTTAGAACCACAATGTTTACAAAAAGGATAACGCTCTTCTATTTCACCATTTTTATTAACAAAATAATTATCATCCAATATTGATTCAATAGGATAGAATTAATTGAACATAGCATTTTTCAACAAAGCTTTTTCCATCTAAAAATCCTTTTCGAATAGGATTTTTAAAATCACCGATAAATATATATTGCTCGCCATCCAACCTAAGATATGGAAGGCTTTTGATTTTTGTTTTCATATATAATTATTTGCCTTCCACCCTATATAAACTTATATATACTTTATTTTAACAAAAATAAAATATTAACATTGAAAATTTAATTTAAGTAACAATAAGCTATTTAAAGAATAATTAAAAGGAAAAAAGGGGCTTAAAATATTTGATAAAATTCAAAAAAAATAAAAATTTGAAATAAAAAACACAAATAGTATTTAAAACTTTCGTAAAAATCAAAAATGTAAAATCAAAAAGAAGACCAAATAGACAAAATTGAAAAATTAAACACTATTTATATACAAAAGACCTAACAAATTGACAGTTCCTTAATTGTTAAAATAGTATTATTTTCAGTTTAAATTTACCTGAACATGTTTTTTTGAATGCTAAATTTGAGTTTAGTTTTAAATGATGTTGCTAAGTTCATAACTTCAAAAATTGAAATATCAAAAATTAATGGATTAAATTATATTTCTACGGAAAATATGCTTCCAAATAAAGGCCGAATTACAATTGTTAGTTCATTGCCGGATACAAAATCAGTTAGAGAATACTTGCCTAATGATATATTAATTAATAACATATGTCCTTATTTTAAAAAATATGGTATTCTGAATATGAAATGTGGATGTTCTAGTGATGTTTTTGTTTTAAGATCTAAAGAAAACTATGATTCTAAGTTTCTTTATTATGTTTTAACATCAGATGATTTTTTTTAGCTATGTAATAGCAAATGCAAAAGGAACAAAGATGCCTAGAAGAGATAAAAAAGCTATTCAAAATTATGAAGTGCCAAATTTTCCAATTGATGAGCAAAATAAAATCTCTTATTTTTTAAGCCAAATTGATAGAAAAATTGAGATTAACAAAAAGTAAATAAAAAGTTAAAAAAAGGTTATTCCAAACCAAATGCTTTCATAACAGCTTCTTCAGGACTGTTATAGGGTATTGTTGTAAATTTAGAAAATAGTTCCGGAGGCACCAATCCAATATCTGCATAGGAGCTCATTGGAATCAATACTTTTTTAGCACCACTATCCCAACAAACTTGCAGAGCATCTGCTAAGTTTTGTACTTTTTCAACTGTCCCACCTAAAGAGAAATTGCCTAATATAGCTAGTGAAGGCAATACTTGTCTATTTGTTGCAACACTACATAATGCTATAAATGTTGCCAAAGTTAATTGGTTTGTCATGCCAATACCATGCAAATCTTTGACCTGCATTACATGATCTTTGTCTTTGTGTTTAATCTGTCCACTGATTGAATTTGCATTTGACTTGAAATATTGATAAGCAATTTTAACTGAATCTGTAATTGGTTTTTTAGACCCAATTCCATTTGGTGTAAACTTGCCAGTACCTTTCATCATTTCAGTTTCAAACTTGTAAACACCTAGTTTTCCGCTTTCTGCTGATGGTCCAACAGAATATAAATGTCCTGGTTTTAAGTCGCCTTCAGGAATTAATTTGCTGCTTGCCTGTTCTTCAACACCAACAGGATAATCTCTATTTTCTTCTAAATCAATGTATGAAAAGTTGACATCATAGAATTCCATTCCGCCAATCTTTTTAAGCTGTTCCTTAACTCTTCTTCTTGATTCTAATGCTAAAGTTAATATTTCACGAATGTCTTCTTTATCAAAGTCCCCATCAGGATAAACTATCTTAACAAGCCCCGACACCATACGATTAACTGCAATTGTGTCTCTTTGATTTAAATCTCGACCTAATCTGAAGTATTCTTGGTATGCATCAGAAAAAGATCGTTTACGCATTTCACGGAAGAATTCAGATAAATAGTCTGTAATGAATCCAAAATCATCTGTAAAAAATTCTGGCCTATATTTTGGTATTTCCCAACCAGGAATATAACAATGCATCCTATCAAAGAATGCAGTGTCTGTTCCAATTTCTGAAGGAAAAGGATCAAACAAACTAGAAGTTTTCAATAATGATTCAACACTTTGATTAATATTTCCTACGAATACCATTGATGCATTTGCATTTTTCTCTTCTTTTCCTCTTGAAAAGGAACCTGATGCCATAAAGTCCTTCATGATAGCTATTCCATCTTGGTCTTTGAATTTGATTCCTGCCACTTCATCAAAAGCAACACAATCCCACATACCCACAAGACCAATTTGTCTAGTATTCATATTGTAGAATAAGTTAGCTACTGTAGTTTGACCACCTGAAACCAAAATAGAATTTGGTGAAATTTCTTTATAAATATGGGATTTACCAGTTCCTCTAGGACCAAGTTCACATAAGTTAAAGTTATTTTCAACTAAAGGAATGAGTCTAGTTATTAATAACCATTTTACACGGTCATCAAACTGTGTTGGCTCCATACCACAAGACCTTAAAATAATATCAACCCATTCTTCTTTAGTGAAATTTTTTCTATTTATTAAAATTTCATCTAAATCTATATTAGGTAGTTGTATTGGTTGTAAGTTACGTATTTTAATTGGATTTCTAGTATAATCTGCTTCATCAAATTCATATTCTAAATTAACCATACACCACAAGTTGCCGCCTAAAAGTCTTTCATATCTTTGAGGAAATTCGGGAGCAATAGGAATTTCTTTAATTCCCAAATTAGAAAATGTAGCTTCATAAATATCTTTTTTATAATTTAGGCTAACACTTACAACATCAATAATAGAATAAGAACCCAATTCCTTAACTTTAGATAGTATTTTTTGAGCTTCATCTGGACGAACATAATTATTAGCTAAGATATCTTTAACCGTCTGAACACCTTTCTCTACTAAATCATCATTTTGCGAGCAATATTTGCCTAACAAATATTCTAAAACATAAACTGGTACATTTGCACCTTCTTTAACTCTTTTGGTTAAATCTTTTCGAACAATTTTACCATCAAAATAATGTTTTAATTTTGTATTTAAATCATCTTGTAAATCATATTCACTCATGAAAAATCACCTAAAAGAAATCAAATCCATCCTGAAAAGCTATATCTATTGTAAAAGGAATTCTCTCAATTTCTAACTCGTCATCTAAATCTCTTATAATTAAATAATAATTTTTAGATTTGTCATATTGTTTTTGTAAAAGTCTGAATTTTTCTTTAAATTCTCTATCTTCTGCGGAATCAGAATTTTTATCAGCAAAAATAATAGCATCACTAGAAATTTTATTATTTCCCCCATCAACAAAATAAATTGATACTTGGCGAGGTTTGATGTCTTGTGAAACGTTTTCTTTTTGGAAAAATGTTAACATAACATCATAATTTGTAATCCGATTATTTGTTGAAATTAATTGTAAATCAACTTTTGGACGTTTATTAGAATTTTTACTGGCTTTTACTTCCAATAGAGGAATAATACATTCTTCTAAACTTGCACCACCATGTACAAAGTTAAGCCCGGCACCTTTTGTTTTAAATACATCCACACCGATTGGAACATTTGCATATAAATCCATATTCAAATAATCCATAGAAATTGAAACAGCACCGTCAATAGCTAAAGGTTGTTCTGAAATAATAAATCGTTTATGACGTTTATCTGAAAAGGCATCTAAACTAACTTTATCATGTTCTTTAAGTTTATCACGTTTATAAATAAAACCATGATCAGCAGTGATATACGAATGGGCGAAATTAATATTACTTAATTTTGTTATTAAATTTTTTAAATCTTCTATTGTATCTTGAACTGCATTAAATACTTCATTTTCAGATGGGACATGATCACCAATAGCATCAATTTTATTATGATAAATATAAACTAAATTAATTCCTTTCATTCTTTCCTTAAATTGTTCTGTTGTTAATTTATCCACATTTTCATAAGATATTGCTAAAACATCATTTGAATAATTATTTAAAATAGCATTACGTTCATCAGTGGACCTGCAATTCAAACCATCAACTAATAGATTTTCTGCCTCATAAAATATTTCATTATTAGGTAAAAGAGATGCCATTCCTAAAGCAGTATATGATGGAATTGAAGAAATCATAGGCTTGATTTTTGGAGTTCTAGTAGGGTCTTTTTCAAGTTCCACGAATAATTCAACAGCACAACCATATCTGAAAGCATCAGATATAATGACTGCTGTTTTATGTTTTCTTACTGAAGATGGAATATTCTGTTTATAAAATTTCCATTGTTTTGGAACTTCAAGTTCTGAAATAGGTTTTTCAACAAGTTTTTTAGTGAATTTGGAATTAATTACACTTAAAAATTTATTTACATATAAATTTTCAATTAATTGTCTTAAATCTTCAAAATTCTCTGTTTCATCCAATTTATCATAGAAATAATAGAATTTCCTATAATATGAATCTAAATAAACCCATTTATTTGCATAAATCTTAATTAATCCATCAACATCATCTGGAAGATCAGTTCTTTTAAATTCAGTAATTAAAGAAATGAATAAATTTGCAAACCTTAAAACTTCATAGTAACTCTTATATTTACGATAAAAATGAGTTTTTTTACGCTCTTCCAAGATATTTTTAAATTCAGAACCTAAATCAACCTGATTTTCATATAACAATTCAACATAATGTTTAATTATATTTTCATCAAATTTCTTAAATGAATCACAATAAACATAAGAATCAATAGTGGTGTAACCTAAACTAGTAATTTTAAGTTTTGATTCTAATATTTCTGCTATTTCATCATAATAATTAGAATAATCTTCATTTTTCATAAATTCTCTAATGAAAATTGAAGAGTTATTTTTATCTTCAACTAGATATTCATCCCATGATTTTGGTGTTGGGCCTTGATATAAACCTGAGGTATAATTCAAAATTAATGATCTGACAAATTTAGATACTGAAGGAGTATCATCATTGTATGAGAATTTTTTTGAAATTAACTGCCAAAAATCATCTAAGATATTAAATTTTTCAAAGTTATTGATAATCTTATTTTCTTCAGAATTATTTATTATAACTTCACGAACAATATAATCAAAATTTAAAGTTTTTTGATTTGATAAAACTGCTAATATTGCTTGAATAATATTTAACTCAGTATATGAAATATTTAGATTTTCAAAAGCATTTACTCTTGATTTTGCATTCCAAAAGGCAGAATATTTTTTAAGTAAATGATTATATTCTGAGGGGATACTTAAACTTTGAGCAATCATTTCAATTTTATCCGCTGAAAATGGAACCGCATAATGAACTAAATCAGCAAGATAATTATCATTATCATTAGGTTGTGTGAATGGAGCATAAATAAGATAATTAGATTCTTTATCTTCAAATTCAATTTGGTATTTGGTTTTTATTAGATTATTCTCCTTTAAGACATATAATTTTGCATTATTTAATTGAATATTTTCAATATCTTCAATAAATTCTTGATTTTCATCATACCAGAAAATAATTTGACGATTGTAATCTTCTGAAAATATAGAATTTATTCTGTTTTCTATTTCATCAAGATTCATTTTAAATACCTTTTAAAATCTTTTCAAATTCACTTTCAGATAATACTGGTTTTAAATTGTCTAATTTAACTTCTTCAGAAACATTAGCATATTTCATTCCTCTTGTTCTTTCAAGGAATTTTGGTTCATCCAATTTATAAACTCTTAAAATCCAAATTTGAGCTTTAGAATTGCCAAGATATGATTTTACATGATTTTTTGTCCAAATATGATAATCATTTAAAGCACCTATTCTTGAAGAAGATTTTTCAACAACTTTTTCTACACGTGCAAAATATTTAACTTCAAATTTAGAATCTTTTTTATTTGGAAGAGAATTATCTTTTACAAAATCTTGATAATCTTCTCTAAAACTATTTAGATAATTTTCTTTAAATGCATAGCTTACAGTTGGATACAATAAAAATTCTTTTACATTGGTTCCATATTTTCTAACTAATATTGATTGTTTTCCTTGACCTAATGCTTCGATAGTTGCATTCCATTCATTTAAACATTTAGTAATTGATTTCGTCATAATAAAACCTCTATAACTCCAAATTAACAACATCATTGTTTTGTAATTCATGTTTAAGTTTAGCTTTAATTTTATTTAATAATTCATCAATTTCTTGTTCAGATTCTATTTTAAGTCTTGAAGATGAGGTAATCTTTTTAATATCTACTGAAACTTCTTTAATAATTGGTTTAGGTAGAGTACTGGCAGGAAGTTCACCAGGTTCAGTTGGTGGCACTACAACAGTAAAGTTATCAATATCTTTTATAAATCTATCTCTAAGATTTTTAGATTCAGTAGTAATTCCTTTAATAATAGCAATATTTTTCTGTGAGTTTAATTTATCTTTTAATCTTGAAAATTTTGAATTAACTTCATTTTTAAATTCGTTTTTAAGTTCATCATTATTTAATCTTGATAAAACATCATTTAAATCATTATTAATATCATTATCTATGATTGTTCTTTCATCTGCTAAAATTTGATCAAATCTAAAGTTGAACTCTTTATTTAATTCTGGCAATCTTCTAATATTTGAATAAGGACTAGGCATTTGAATAATCTTATTAATCTCAGATGCTTTTTTAGATAATAAAGAATCATTAATTAGATTTCTATTGCTTTCATAAACATCCCAAACAGCACACGAATCTTCAAATATTGTTTTTTGCCTTCCTTGGAAAAATGATAATATTGGTTCTAAATATTCTGAGATATCTTTGAAATCATCTTCCATTTCATAAACAAAATTAAAAAATTTTGAAGTATTTTTCTTATTATCTACATCAGTGAATAATTCTTTAGCTTCATCAAGAGTTTTTTTTCCAGGGTATTTATCAAAAATTCTAAATTCTGAAATACATTCATCGATAACATCTAATTTTAATTTATTTACTCTTTTAAATTCATCCATTATTTTTTCATCATTATCAAATGGAATATTTAAATCATAACATTCATCCAAAACATTTTTAACGGCTTTGATTTTTTTATCATCAATTGTATCTCTTGTTTCAATTAATAATTTTTCAAAGAATTCTGTTTTTGTTAAATATTCAAATATTTTTTGAGCACCAATTTCTCTTAAAAAAAGTTCATTACTATTCATTATTAAAGTAATCTTTTTTTGAGCGAATAAAGTTGCGACTAGCCATTGAATATCTAAATTATTAAATCCATGAGGTGCTTTAGAATATCTTTGAAGCAGATTTTTTAAAGTGATAGTGTTACTTATTTTTGATTGTTCTAATATGTAGTTGTCCAAATCATTTAATGCATTTATACAATCACTATCATTTGTTACAAGAACTTGTTGATAATCTTGAGTTAAAGCATATTTAATATCACTTTTATCTGGTGCAAAATCCATATAACTTAATTTATTGTAGACTTTATCCACAAGTTTGCCCATGGCTTCATCAAGTCTTGATTCAATATTTTTCTCAGCAATATCTACCTTATCGCCTTTAACATAAATTGTAGATTCTTTAATTGCAGATTCTAAGAATAATTTAATTCTTTCAATTTTATCATTATATTCTCCTTGTTTACGTGCTCTTAACTCTGCTTTTAAATCCGCACTCTTTTTGGTTAAAAATTTATGAATTTGTAAAGATTCCCTAATTTCATCAAAAACCGTCAAAGATTCATTTGAAAGGTGAATAATAACCTCATTATTCTTTTCAGATAGACTTTTCAAAATATTATGCATATTTCCTTCACCAAAAGAAGTTTGAGCTGAATCGATTAAATTAGCTTCATAACTAGGAGTTATTATTCTTATTCCAATATCAAATTCTCTATTGTTAATTTTTTTATCATCAATAGATTGGTTAAATGGGAAATTATAACTATTACTGAATTTATATTTATTTTTAGGATAAATTTCTGTGAAAATTCTATTTGCTGCATTATCTAAAATTTCACCATCATCTACAATTTGATTTTTAATTTCGCGATTTATATCTTGCTCTTCATTTGTTAAAAAGGAGTAAATCTCGCCATTTTTCTGAATTAAAGTCTGTTCTTGTAAACGTTTTAAAGATTTATCAACTTTATGATTAAGTTCAAGTCTATCCTCACCAATATTAGAAATCATTAAAGTAGTAATATTTTTAGAAGTTGCTTTAATTTCTTTAACATGCTTTATCATGAATAAAACTTTTAATATTTCAACATCAAAATCAAATAAAAAATTATTGTCTCTTGCTTTTTGAATTACCATACTATAAGTATTGTCTAAAAATTCTTCAATAGCATTGTAAAAAATACTAAAGGGGACTAATGTATCTTCTTCTTTATCTTTAACAGCAATTGCAGATTCTTTAAAAAGTGCAAGCATTGATCTTTCACCATCAGCTAAATGTTTACCTGAAGCAGAATGTTCTCTTATAGATGTTAAAACATTTTGTACTAAATTAAATTGATAAGGTACAAATGGATAAATTTCTGCAAAGTTTTTTGCACTTTCATAAGTTTTCATTTCAGCAGATTTTTCAAATGATAAAATATTCTTTAAAATTGATTCTACATTATCATATTCTGATTCTAATGTTTGTTTAGCAACATCATTTTTAGCCAGAATTCTTCTTCGAATTACTTCATCAACATTTGAAGAAGAAAGAGATAAACGTGTTTTAAATCTTCCTTGGATTTTGGAAAAATCAATTCCTCTAATATCTTTTGTTATATCATCTATATTTTGTTGGCTTGTAACAATAACCCAGGCTTTTCCTTTGCATTTCATTCCTAATTCTTCAACAATAGTTTGTAAATTTAACATTAGTTTAGTGTCATCTGCAATATATTGTCCAACTTCATCAACTAAAAAAACAACATGATGATTATTTCCTTTTTTATCACAATATTCTTTTACTTCAATGGCAAAATCTTCAATTGAATATTCAAATGTTTTTTCAGCATTATTTGCCCAATATTTAGCATCATCTTTATCCATAAATCCAATATTTATTATGCTTTGAATTATATGTTTTCGTTCAAATTTAAAACTATATTTTCCTTTTTTATCCCATGATTTGCCACTTAATTTTTCAAATTCCATTTTAAAATCATCATATTTGTTAGACTCATCTAACTCTTTTTCAAGTTCTGCTAAAAAAGGTTTATTTCCAGAGTATCCTCTCATTTCATTAAATGCATTATAAAAAACATCTAATATTGGATCTTTATTAGAATTTGATTGCGATGATGATTTGGAATCAATATTAAATAAAATAACATCTGCATTTACCTTACTTGAGTTTTCCATGTTTGCCATTACAATAGGATCTTTAATTTTTTCATCCTCAATGAAAAAATCTAAGGGTTTTCTTCCATTAATCACCAAATTTCCATCTAAGATAAAAGACAATATTTTTAAAAAATGAGACTTACCACTTCCAAAGAAACCTGAAATCCAAACACCCATATCAACAGTTGGATTCGTAATTCCTTTATTATAAACTGAAAAAAACTCTGAAAAATGTTTTAATAGTTCATTAGTCACAACATATTCCTCTAATTCTTGATAAATATTATCTTTTTCTTTATCAACTGTTATTACACCTTTGATATTTCTTTCAATATCTTTTTTAAACATGTTCTTTATCTGCATAAAAAATCCCTTTTATATTATTAATGGAAAAGCTCTGTAATAATTAGAACCCTCTAATGTATTAAATAAAACTAAGTCAGTTCCAGAATATTTTCCTGGGAAAAATAAGACGACTGGAACTTTATTTAATTTTTGATGTAAATTATTCAAAACATTGTGTGATCTGAGAATAGGATATGATTTTCCAACACCTGTTAAAAATACTACACAATTATCTGGAGTTTTATTTATTATATGGTTCACAATTAAATTATTTTCATCAGAATTCAATTGTAAAAATGTTACGATTGCATTTATAGTCTCATCAATCCCATCTTCTTCTTCAAATATAAAAATATCTTTTAAATATCCCTCATTTCGTAATAATTCAATTATAACCTCATACAAATCGAATTCGACTATAAAAAATGAATGATTTGAATCAGCAGTGTATTTATTTTTTAGTCTTGAAACTTCCTCCCTAACTTTAAGTTCATATTTAGGATTATAATCAAAGATATAATATCCAACTTCATTACTTAAACCTTTATTTTCAAGAAAAAAAGGTTCTTTAATCTTAGGTTCTATCTTACTAATTTTTTCATCAATGTTCATTTAACCTTCACCTGTAATTGCATTTAAATAAGGAGTTAAATTCTCTTTAATCATCAAATCCTTTAATCTATAATCTATGAAAGGAATAATTATTTTATATTCATTATCATCTTTTTCAATCAAGCCAGCTTCTTTTAATAGAAATCTATATTGCCTTTGAACCCGATTAACAGTTTCTTCAGTCCAATTACCAATAATCTTACTTTGATTTGATTTGTTCATGAAAAAAATGTCAAAATCAGATTGTTTAAGTGCATAATTTCCTAAAAGAATGTGTTCTCTAAATACTTCATGAACAAATTCAAAAAATAATTTATCATTTCTTAAGATAGATATAATGACAAAAAGTTTACTAGAATTCACATCACAATTAATAAAATAAGTTAAAGATTCCTCTGAAAAATCCTTTAAACGAGTGAATAATCTGTTAGGAATATCTTTAACTTTATATTGACTTTCAACTTGGTAAAGGTTTTCATTTAAAGATAAATCTAAAATTTCTTCTTTTGAAAGGCCATCAAGAATATATTCTGCAGTTAATTTGGATTCTAAAAGCCAAAACGAAATATTTTTTATTCCAGCACTATATTTCATAATATTATCACTATCATTAATATATGTAAATAATATAATAAATATTTTGAATTATTGCTTTGAAGTCATAATTTTTTAAGCAGGTTGATTTTTTTAGATTTTTTACATTCTTTGGAAACTTCTACATCTTGGAACTTTGCATAGTTTACTTTTACTCCATCATCTAAATCAATTTCGATATTTTGGTTTGCGATGTGTGCTAGTGCTTCATCATATTCTTGTGTTTCTTTTAATTGTTTTTGAAGTTTACTTTTTTCTTTGGTTGCTTTTCTAATTTCCGAGTTTGATGAAGAGTGATTGATAATATTATCACAATTTACAATTGCTTGTTCAATTGCTTTTTGTGTTTTATGTAAATAATTAGTTCTAATTCTTGCAATGAGATTTGGTTCATATCTATGCATATATACCAAACAATTAAATCCATTTTCTTTTCCACTTGAAAATTGCCAGTATATTGGGCATTTTTTGTAAGTTTTATTATGAGCATTGAAGAAGTTTTTAAGTAGATACTCTCTGATTTTTTCTCTTGATGACTTTTTATTTTTAGCTAAAGCATTTGCAATAAAATCTAAATTTTCTTCAAGGTCTTCTTTTCCAAAACATGTTTTTATAAACTCAACAAATCTTCCAACAATATCATCTTCAAAATATTCAGAATCAAGAACTGGAATTATATTGTCATCATCAGGGACAAATGTGTTGTATTTTGTTAAATCGAACTCACCACCAGCATATTGCAATCCTTCACTATCTAAACTGTAACGACCAAACATGCAACCAACGGCAAATGAAATAAATGATTGAATATCTAAATTATAATCAGAATTAGTAATTGAAACTTTTTTATCATCTATATCCCATCCAACAACATCATTAACATTAAATATCGAATTAAAAAATTTATTTAACTTTATTTCATTTGATTTCAATGAGTTAAATTGATTTTGTTTATATTCAATCCATTGATTAAAAATATCTACTAATGATGTTGAATCAAAATTTAAAAAAGGATGCTTTTTAAAATTCCAACTTAATTCATATTCATTCCAATCATTTCTTGATAGAGTTATATTATTTTTTACTAAATTAACAACATATGATTTATCATGATATTTAATAGGGATCTTTCCTACATATCCAATGTCAAAATGTATTGTAGGAATTATTAAATTTAACAAAAATTGACAGAAATTTGTATTTAAATAACCTAAAATATATAATAAATCATTTTTATCTTTAAAATAAGCTCTTTTTCCAACATTATTTGATATTAAACCGGATTCATGGAATCTTACACTAAAATTAGAACTATTAATATCACTCCAAGTGACTGATTCTTTAAACTCAAAATCTGAATCCACTGCAAATTCTTTAAGAGATACATAATCTTTATTTCCATACCATTTTCTATAAGAACCCCCTTTATTTAGAGGCACATATTGAGATTTAACTTGATTTAAATTTAATGCATCAAAAGTGATTTCATTGAAATCTACTTCAAACCAAAATTTAAATAGTCTATCATTTTCCCCATTTGTTGATCTACCACTTTTCAAAATTGAAACATCTTTCAATAAATAATTATCAGAAAATGCAGAGACAATATTATCAGTAATCCAATATGCAATTGGATTTCCTGGTATTTTATCAAAATCACCTTGATTAATCACATGTTTATTTCCATCATTAAAAAACGATGGGGCTACTATATCATTCTTAATATCACTTAATTTAATATGATAAAAAGTACTATTATAATTCATTAATGTGGTTTTTCTAAATACAGTTGCAGATGTTCCAAATGCAATTCTCATCACCATATTATCCATATGTAATAAATTAGAGATCGTAGTTGTTTCTATTAATTTTTTTCTAAATTTTTCAAAACTTGATAAAAACATCCACGATTGCATTGTAACCATACAATTAAAACCATGATTTTTAACCATATTTAATCCTTTTTCTAAAAATACTGCAAATAAATCTGTTTTTGCTAATGGAAAATTGGATTTAATATGTTCTTTTAAGTTTGGATTCATTCCATTATTTCCCATGTATGGGGGATTAGTTACTACAACATCGTATTTTTTAGATATTATTTTTGCTTGATTCGCAATAGTGGTTAATAAATTTATCTCATTTTGATATCTAAACTTAGTTAATGTATTATTTAATTTTAAATCATTGAGTAACTTAATTATTTTATTAAAATCTAGGGATTTAATTTCTAAAATACTTCCAAATTCTTTTGCATCTTTAAATGAATTATAAAGATATTTTAAATCATTTTCCATGGTTCTGTCTTGTAACTAATTCAATATTCCATTTATCCACACTATTAGTCGACAGAAAAAATAGCAACTATTTAATAACATCAAGAGATATAATTTTAATTAAATATTGGTGAAATTATGGATAAAACTGCAATTAAAACATTTGCTATTAATTCACGTAAAAAGTTAATAGAGGATGTTGAATATAAAATGAGTTTAGTTGGGATTAATAAAGATACAATTAATGAGTCTATTAGTTCAGTTGATGGAATTGAAACTTATTCTATTGGTGGATCAACTAATAGTATTTATGATGAAGATATAAAAAAAAGAGAACAATTAGTTAAGGAAGTTCAACAAAAAGGTTTTGAAAATGTTGTTGAAGAAGTGGCATATACGTGGTTTAATCGTATAATTGCTATTCGTTTTATGGAAATAAATAATTTTTTACCAACTAAAACTAGAGTTTTATCATCAGAAACTTCTGGAAAAATTGAACCCGATATCGTTACTGAAGCATTTGATATTGATTTAGATTACACTCATGAAGATAAAGAATTAATTTTTAAACTTAAAGATGAAAATAAATTAGATGAGTTATTTAGATTTTTATTCATCAAACAATGTAATAAATTAAATGAAATTCTTCCCGGTTTATTTGAAAAAACCGATGATTATTTAGAATTATTATTAAACATTTCATTTACAAATGAAGAAGGAGTTGTTAGGCAATTAATTGATAATATTCCTGAAGAAGATTTTGGAAGTCAGGTTGAAATAATTGGATGGTTATATCAATTTTATAACACTGAACTAAAAGATGAAACTTTTGCTAATCTTAAAAAGAGAATTAAAATTTCTAAAGAAAGAATCCCAGCAGCTACACAATTATTTACTCCAGATTGGATTGTAAAATACATGGTTGAAAATTCTGTTGGAAGATTATGGTTAGAAGGACATCCTAATGGCAATTTAAAATCAAAATGGAAATATTATGTTGAAGAAGCTGAACAAGAATCAGAAGTCAAACAGCAATTAATTGATCTTAAAAAAGAATCAAAAATTTTAAAACCAGAAGATATTACTGTAATTGATCCATGTATGGGTTCTGGCCATATTTTAGTATATGCATTTGAAGTTTTAATGGACATTTATGTTTCAGAAGGTTACACAGAAAAAGATGCTTGTGAATCTATTCTTAAAAATAATTTATATGGTTTGGACATTGATAAAAGAGCATATCAACTAGCATATTTTGCAGTTTTAATGAAAGCTAGAAAATACAATAGAAGAATTTTAACAAAAAATATTTCACCATTATTATGCTCAATTGAAGAAACTAATTCAATTTCTGAAGATTTTATTGAAAAATTGGTTTCACAAGACAGAACCATAGAAAATGATTTAAAATATCTTTATAATTCATTTAAAGATGCAAAAGAATATGGTAGTATTTTGGATATTAAAAATATGGATATTAATAAACTATTTGAATTAATTTATAATTTTGAATCAAATAAAAATAATTTAAATAAATTTAACTATCAAAATGAAATTCAAATTTTGAGGAATATATTAAATCAAACTAAAATAATGTCTAAAAATTATGATATTGTTATTACAAATCCCCCTTATATGGGAAATAGTGGAATGAATCCGAAATTAAAAGATTATTTGAAAAATAATTTTCCAAATTCAAAATCAGATTTATTTGCAGTATTTATTGAAAAATGTCATGAATTTGTTAAATCGAATGGATTTATAGCAATGATTACTCAACAATCATTCATGTTTTTATCAACATTTGAAAAATTAAGAGTTGAATTAATAAATAACCATACAATAATTGATATGGTGCACTTAGGAGCACATGCATTTGAAGAAATTGGTGGAGAAGTAGTGCAGGCAACAACATTTATTAATAGAAATAATTTTCTTGAAAATTACAACTCAACATTTCATAGATTAACTGAGTTTAACTCAGAAAGCAAAAAAGAAAAAGAGTTTTATAATGATAAAAGCAAGTTTGTTACAAAACAATCTAATTTTGATAAAATTCCAAGTTGTCCAATTGCATATTGGGCGGATGAAAATTTAATTAATTGTTTTAATAATACAAAATTAGAATCAATAGCATCAGTTAAACAAGGTCTTGCAACTGCCGATAATAATAGATTTTTAAGATTTTGGTACGAAGTTGATTTTAATAAAATTGGGTTTTCTTCAAAAACATGTGAAAATTCATCAACTAGTGGTTATAAATGGTTCCCTTATAATAAAGGAGGGTCATTTAGAAAATGGTATGGAAATCAAGAATATGTGATAAATTTTGAAAATAACGGTTCTGAGTTAGAAAATTTTGAAAAAGCAAATGTTTCTAATAGAGAATTTCAATTTAATGAATCAATATCTTGGTCAAGAATATCAAGTTCAAAAATAAGTTTTAGAGATTATCCTGAAGGTTTTCTTTTTGATTCAGCTTCATGTTCTATATTTTTAAATACAAATTTATCAAAAAAATACATTATAGGTTTGTTAAATACAAATATTTCTCAAAAAATCTTAAATTGTATCGCACCTACCTTAAATTATCAAGCTGGAGATATTAGTTTAATTCCAATAATATTTAATAAAAATTTAGAAAAAAGTGTTGTTAATCTTGTTAATGAAAATATATCTATTTCAAAAAGAGATTGGGATGATTATGAAATTTCTTGGAACTTTATGAAACATCCTTTCCTAAAATATGGTTCTGATTTAATTGAAACAAATTATAATATGTGGGAAAATTATAAAAATAAAGAATTAACTCTAATAAAAAATAATGAAATTAAATTAAATGAATTATTTTCTCAAATTTATAATTTACAAAATGATGAAGAGAATGAATCTCAAACACCTATAAATCTTGCCAATTTAAAGGAAGATGCCAAATCATTTATTTCTTATGCCATTGGTTGTATGTTTGGACGTTATAGTTTAGATAATGATGGATTACAGTTTGCAGGTGGAGAGTTTAACATTAACAACTATCATAAATTCATTCCTGATGATGATAATATAATTCCAGTTCTTGATTCTGAATATTTTGAAGATGATATTGTTGGAAGATTCATTGAATTTGTTAAAATATGTTTTGGAGAAGACACATTGGAAGAAAATTTAGAGTTCATAGCTGATGCATTAGCTAAAAATAAAAAATCTTCTAGAGAAAAAATCAGAGATTATTTGCTTAAAAATTTCTTCAATGACCACAAAAAAACATATAAAAAAAGACCAATATATTGGCAGTTTAATAGTGGAAAAGAAAATGGGTTTAATTGTTTAGTGTATATTCATAGATATGAACCAAATCTCATTGCAAGAATAAGGACTGATTATCTACACAAAACACAAAAAGCTATTGAACAATCCATATCTAACTGTGATAATAGAATAAAAAATAGTTCATCAAATACAGAAATTAATAAAGCCACTAAAGATAAAAATAAACTTCAAAAACAACTTAAAGAAACACAAGATTATGATGAAGTTCTAGCCCACATTGCTAATCAAAATATTAAATTAGATTTGGATAATGGAATAAAAGATAATTACACTATTTTTCAAAAAATTGAAGTAACTTACGAAGGTAAAAAATCTAAAAAAGTTAATTTACTTAAAAAAATTTAGTAAGATAAAATTAAATCTTCTTTAAAAGATTTATTTTTTTATCTTTAACTCCATCTTTATGTAAAACTATATTTTGAAATTTATTATGGTTGATTTTTATACCATCATCTAAATCTATGCATATATTTAAATTAATTATATGATTTAGAACTTCGTCAAATTCAACACTTTCTTCTAATTGTTTAATTAATTTATTCTTTTCTTTAATTACCCGAACTTTTTCAGAATTTGAATCTGTATTTTTAAAAATTTCATTACAATTTGAAATTCTCTGTTCAATAGCTTTTTGTGTTTTATGCAAATATTCTGTTCTTATTTTAGCTATTAAAGTTGAATCAAATCTATGAACATAAATTAAACAATTAAATGCATTTTCTTTTCCACTATTAAATTGCCAATAAATAGGTCTTTTTTTGTAAATTTTATTGTGATTATTGAAGAAATCTTTAATGAAATAATCTCTTAATTTATCTCTTGAAGATTTATTTGTAGTTGACAATGAATTTGAAATAAATTCAAGATTTTCTTCTAAATATTCTTTCCCATAGCATATTTTAACAAATTCAACAAATTTTCCTACAATATCATCTTCAAAATATTCCGTATCTAATATCGGAATAATATTATCATTATCAGGAATAAATTTATTATACTTTGTTAAATCAAATATTCCTCCAGCAAAAAATAGATTTTCTACATCTAAATTATAACGTCCAAACATACAACCCACAGCAAAGGAAATAAATGATTTTATATCTTCATTTAAGTTAGGTTTCTTGATAGAAATATGTTTATCTTCAATAGTGTTATCAAATGGAAGATTATAAGTTTTTGAAAATAGTTCATTTAATTTTATTTCATTTTGTTTTAGATTATTAAATTGATTATTTTTATATTCAACCCACTCATTATAATTTGATTCTAGTAAATTATTATTAAAATATAAAAGAGGATGTTTTTTAAAGTTCCAAGAAGTTTCATAATCATTCCAGTCCTCTTCACATATTGAAATATTATTTAATACTAACTTTTCAATTTTATCTTTTTTAGTTTCATCAATCTTAATAGGTAGTGAAGAAATATGACCTACTTCATAATTTAAAGTTGGTGAAATTAAATCTAAAACACTACTACAAACATTTGAATTTAAAAACCCCATAATATAATTTAAATTTTCATTTAAAAATACTGAACAACCTGCTACATCAAAAATAAATCCATTAGGATAATATCTGAATGCAATTTTTCCACTAGATATTTTTGACCAACTTAATGATTTATAGAAATAAAACTTAGAATTCCTTAAAACAGATTTTTTGAAATTTCTCAATTCATCACCATCGTTCTCCCAATTTATGATATACTCTTGGTTTCCATACCATTTTCTAAATGATCCTCCTTTATTATAAGGGAACCATTTATAACCACTAGTTGATGAATCTTCACATGTTTTTGAAGAAAACCCAATTTTATTAAAATCTACTTCAAACCAGTATCTTAAGAATCTATCGTTTTCACCAGTTTGCAGACCTACTTTAATATTCCCTATTGATTCTAATTTTGTATTATTAAAACAATTAATTAAATTTTCATCCGCCCAATATGCAATTGGACAACTTGGAATTTTAGGGACTGTCAATTTGTTAGCTCTTGTTTTCGTTTTTCGATCCAGCCATTTTTTTGGTGCATTATCTGGTTGAATGTTCCTTTTAATGTTCTAATTTTCTTTTTGTGTGTTTTGGGCATTGTATTTCCAATGTAATTTTCTATTTGATTGTTAGTACAGTCTAGTTTTCCTTTGTGTCTTTTTTTAAGGATTTGTAATGTATTTTTTGTAATTCTGGGAAGAATTTTTTCTTTAAGTATTTTGCTAGAATTGGTGGATAAGTTTATTAATTTTTCTTTTAGGAAATTGATGTATTCATATTGCTTCTTTGTAGGTTTCTTTTTTGGATAATATTGTAAAAATATGCTTATAATATTTTCGTTGATTTCATATTTTGTAGTTGTTTATCCCTGTTTTTTTGGATTGTTTTTTTTTTGATTTGTGTTTCTGAGTAGTTTAGGGTTTTGTTTTTTTTTTAGATTGCTTTCATATTCATTTTGCGCATTTGCTTTAGTTCTTCTCTATAGTTCTTCATTGATATTATAATACTTAAGTGAAATGTGCATGTGTTGGTTGTATCAAATCCGAGTTCTCTCATTATTTTATTATATTCTGGTTTTAAATCTAGTTTACTATTGCAATGGACTCTGTTGCTTTGGATGCTGTTTTTTTTATAAAATTTTTTTGTTGTTGCAGAATCATTCTTTTTTCACTATATGAGTGTTGGCAGAAATTATTAGTTTTTAATCATTGTTCATTTTTTACTAAGTTTACATTTTTTTTATTAAATTTTGTTCAATTTCATAATTTAATTTTTTTTAAAGTTATTTTTTTTGATTATTTTTTAATTTAATTACATTATTTCAATTAAAATACAATTTATCTTATGAATACTTGTTAGTTTTTAATAATAAGGTTTATAAATTTTTTATTCTAACTATAAGTTATTTAAATCTATTTATATTATAAATTACATATATATAATTAATTATAATGGATTTTATAATTATATTAATCAAATATATGGAGTTTTAATTATTATGATTTTAAATAACTATATTTTAAGAGATTTTAATAAGGAAATTGATGAAATGGAGAACGAATTTCAACTTATGTATCCTTGCATCAACAATCGTTGATGGAACTTTTAATTGACTTTAAAATTAAACGTAACACTTCAAATGTGGGAAAACCACCATTTAATCTAAAAGATATGGATAAAACTAATTTTTTTTATGGATATATTAATAAAATAACAAGCACAGTGGAATTATCTTATAATGCTAAACACAATAATTTATACAATATTATATCTCACGGCATAGAACCAAGTGACAGGACAATAAGAGATTATTGTAAAGTATTTTCAACCAATTTACCAGTTAATAATGAATTTTATACTAATTGTAGCTAATAAAATTGGTTTAACTGATTATGAACATATTGCAATTGATGGAACAATTAAAAAAGCTTATAAACTCTCCTTTCAATATAATTAAAGAAAAAGACCTTAGTTTATTAATAAGACATTATATGGTGCAAAAATTAAATAAAAGATGAAATTAAGAAGCTTAGAAAAACAGCAAGGAAATTTTTAAATGATAAAATCTAAAATACGGATGAATGAAAAAGTCAATATTCTTTTTCATTGGTGGCATTTTGCTTGATTGGTCTGGTCAAATATCGTTGGCTTTGAATGATCATGAATGCTAGATTAATGAAAACAAAGGATAAAAGTCAAAAATATATCCTAAATTTTCATTAAACATTTCAATTGGGGGAACAGATACGAAATCTAAATTGATTTGTGGTGTGAATGCTGTTCAAAATCCCAACATGATCATTTATCAAATTCCAGCCTTAATGAATCAAATCCTCTACTAATTTAAATTCCAAACCAAGCAAAATTAGTGCAGATACGATTTATTTAACTATTAGCAAATTTGAATTATTTTAGATAATCTTGGCATATCTGCTTTAATTCCTACATCACAGCAAAATCGAGAATAATTCTGATAATTTACCAGAAAACCAATTTGCTTATAGATTATTTTTGATTTTGATGAATATAAAAAATGTTGTTATTTGTCCAGAAAAACATGAATTAACACTCGATGGTGAATATGATGCTCCACCTGAAAAAATGTGGAGGCAATAAAAACTCATAATTACTCTATTCTAAACTATTTTGCTTGCAGAAATTGCAAATTTGCAGGAATTTGCTTTTACAAAAAAATCATAGAACAATAACTCGATATGTTCATGAAGTTGCATACAAAAATGAGGAGATTAATGGCTACTGAAGAAGGAATAAAAGAATATATAATTACGTTCTAAAACTGTAGAAGCACATAATGGAACTTTCAAAAGAATTTATCATTTATGACGACATTCCAATAACTGGATTAAAAAGAGTTCAGAACTTAATGTTCACCATTGTAGCATCCTACAATTTAATATAGATTGTTTAGTCTAATTAAAGAAAATAATATTGATTTATTTACAGTTATTAATTCTATAAAATTCATATCATTAAATTAAAAAAAGTTTTCATAAAAAAAGGAGAAATGAAAAATGTTCAAAATCAAATAATTTCTGCCAACACTCTATATTAACTCTGCAATAGGCATTCGATTAATTAAATCAATATAATATATGTCTATAATACCATTTTCGCTCAATTCATAATCCATTGTACAGTCATAAGCAGCATAGAGGTGAAAATTTCATATCGGTGTTAACATAATAACAATCTATTGAAAGTTAAAAGCGATTTTCTATATCGTTTCATATGACATATTAATGCTATTAAAAACATTAAATGTCCAAGAAAGATTTCTTAATGAATTCCAACCATCTTTTTCGCAACTCAATTGCCTTGTTTTTCATTTTAGTTGAAAAATTACAGAAATCTTCATAAAATTCCTATTAAGCCTAATACTTGACTATATTTTCTACATTTCTTACAAAGTATATCGCTTGACTTTAATAATAAACACTAATTCCGTTTTCTAAATAGATTTTACGCTTATTATAAGATTTTTTAATAACATCATGAGAAAAACAATGATTTACAATGAGGATCATGGATTACTCAATAACCCCATCTTTGTTAATAAACGCAATCTTCATCATAGAATGCCATCGATATACAAAAAAAATTGAACAGTATTCATCACCAAAACTACATTGCACTCTTTCATCATCATTTTTTCTAACAAGATCAACACTCGAAATAGTTAAATATATATTGGTTGCCATCCAAAAATAAGATATGGAAGGCATTTGTTTTTTTGTTTCATGTATAAATATTTGTCTTCCAACCTATATAAAACTTATTATTGCTCAAATTAAGAATATAATTACAAAAATATGGTAAAAATAATTTAAGAAAAAAATCAACCAGTTAATCAAAAATTAGAAAGATTTAAAAAGAAATAAAAAACGCAAAAAACTAGAATTAAAACCCATTACAACAAAAAAAACAACAACCAATATTTAAATCTTTTCACAAACACAACATAAAACAAAAAAAAATCAAAGAAAAAGAAAAAAAACTAAAAAAATATGACAAAGAGTTAACAAATTGACAGTGCTGAATTTTATCAAAATTAGATTGTTTTGTAACAAACTTGCTTTTATCATTAAGAACTTCGTCACCAGATATTATATCCAAAACTTTTTCTTTTTGAATATCCATACCACCAGTAAATTCTGAAAGTTTTAGATATACTCCATCATACTCGCCCTCAAAATTTGATAAAATAAATGTGCAAATCGGAACAGTAGCTTCTGAAAATGCAGAATATTCTAATTGAATTAAAGATGAAATTGATTTATTTTTTATAATATATTTTCTTAAATTTTCATGATTTTTTATAAACATCCAAACAAATGGTGTCATTAATCCAGAATAACCATTTTCTTCACAAAAATCAAAATTTCTATATATAAACATTGAAAATAAATCCTTAGAATAATCTTTATAGTGCTTTTTAGCAAAATCTTTCATAGTTTTTTCAAATTTATTCAAATATGGAGGATTTGTCACAACAGCATGATATTTATTAGCTAATAACTCTGCTTGGTTAATTAAATCCATAATATCATTATTAATTTTGTTACTAATATTTATCTCAGATAATGTTGATTTCGAATTATTTAATAATTTCGCCATTGATTCTTTCATATAATCAAAATTCATACTCTTCACATGGATAAGAGAACCAGATTCTTTTCCAGATTTAAATAAGTCTTTTAAATAAATGATATCATCAACTAATTTAGAATCATGTTTTTTAATAAATTCAATAACATCATCATTAATTTCTGTTGATTCTTGAATAGAAAAAACATTTGGAGAAATACCTTTTTTTAAAATTACCTTATTATATTTTCTTGCTTTCATTAAAATGGTAAAATAGGATAGTTGACATGCTCTATCATCAATATCTAAACCAAATATATTATTTTTAAGTATTGATTCAGTAGCATCTTTTTCTGTGTATCCCAATTCTTTATAAATTTCTAAAAAAACATCAAAAGCATAAACTAAAATATGTCCAGATCCCATACAAGGATCAAAAAATTTTAATTCCTCAACATTTATATTTTCACTCCTAATTTTATTAAGTTTTATTTGAGTTTTATCATTTTGTTCTGCTTCATCTAAATAGTATGCTAATTTATTTTTTAAAATAGAATTTTTGTTTCTCTCAATCCAATACCTGCCCAATGAATTATCAACCATATACTTAACAACCCAATCAGTTGTGAATAATTGAGTTGCAGCAGGAATATCCTCTTTTTTAACATTACTTTTATTAATATTTATCACATAATCTTTTTTTTCAGATATATAATATTGATATAACCAACCTATTATTTCAACTTGATTTTTAAAGTCATCTTCAGGAATATTAATAATTAATTGCCGTATAATATCTTCGTTGTTTGTGAATGAAATGTTTAATAATAATTCTAAATAATCATTTGTTTCTTTGAATAAATTTGGTAGAATTTCATTTAATTTATTACATTGTTTGATAAATAGAAATTGGAACAAATCATCAAGTTTATTATCGTTTTTTAATTTAAATATTAATTTTTTATCATCAACCGTATAGTTCAAATCTATATTTAAAGCATTAGAAATCACATCTGGTTCATTTTTACCTTTTGTTTCACTGGATAAAACCCGAGTTTTTGTTGGTAAATAATTATTTACTTCCATATATCTAATTGCAATTATGCGGTTAAACCAAGTATATGCTACTTCCTCAACAAAGTTATTAAAACCTTTATTTTCTATCTCTTTAAGTATTAATTCACGTTTTGGAATATCATCATCATAAATAGTATAATTCATGGACCCCCCAATATTATAAGTTTCCATTCCATCTGCAGTTTTGGGTTTCTGAATATATTCCTCAGTAATTCCAATTAAACTCAATCTATAAATTGTATCATCAATAAGTTTTCTCCTAGATTTAATGGCAAAATTTTTTAAAGCAGTTTTATCCATAATAACACCTTTAATACATATATTCAAATCATGTTTTCACATTTTAAAACACATGAAAAAATAAATAATTATAAATTAAACATGAAGTCTTTTAATGGTTTATTATGAAATTTGTTCTTTTTATATTTAATTGGTTTTTTGTGAAGAAATATAATTCATACTTTAAAATTTCAAAATATTAATTTTCATAAAAACCCTACTAAAATTAAAAAAAGAAGGTGGAAATATAATAAATAAGCCTTTATAAAAAATTTATATAATATTATACTCTTTTCCAGATAGAAAAACATTAATTACAATATTAAATTCTTGTTTTTCTATTTTTCTTTCCGAATTTTCATAAATCATTACATTTTTCATTGCAGATTGGTATATTTCTTTTAATTTTTTTGGATTTGTTTTAATGTAAGTTTCATGAACTTCATTTTTGCTACGCCCCTGAAGTGAATCAACATATTCTGCAGATAATCCAATATTGGATGCATGAAATTTACGCAATGTGTGGGATCTGAAAAATCTGTATTTTCCTTTAAATCCCCAATCCATTTTATCATTTATCTCTTGAAATCTAGTTAAAAGCAAAGATGATGTAAAATCAAATAATTTATCTTCTAATTTTAAGTTTTGCCTTGTTTTTAAATATTTAACAATATGTGAACTTGCTTCAGGAGAGCAAAATGTATAATAATATTTATCTGTTTTTATGCGCTTCAAATAAAAAGTTGGTACAATATTATTCTTTTTATCCAATGTTTCTAAGATAAATTCTATTGAACCTCCATAATGATATTCCTGAGTAGCTTTAATAAAATGCCCAACTGTTAATGATAATGTTTCTGCTTTTGCAGTTCCAGAACTGCTCATAAATAATATCACTGCTTTTAAATCAATTGGTGAAATTAGTAGTGTTTCATGTATATGTTCACGGGTTGGTAAGTCCGAGTAATTAGTTTCATAAATTTTATCGTATTTAGCTTGCGGTAAATGAGGTATTTCAAATTCAAAATGCAAATATAATGTCTTTATTTTTGAGAAATATGTCTTTGAAGTATTAGGAGATAATTTACTATTTAATAAATAGCTTCTAAAATCCAATAAACGTTTTTTAATTTTACGATCTTTCAATGGAATTCCTTCATTCTCATCATTATGTGCTTCGGCAAATAGACTTTCGATTGTTTCGCCATTGAAATTCTCATATAATCTTAAAGAGGATTCATAACCTTTTTTAGTACTTGATTTAATATTTCTATCTCTACAAAATTTTTGAAATATACTATTGGAATACATGAAGTTATTTTTAGCTATTTTTAGAGAAAAAATTTATAAGTTTTTGATGACACTTCAAATAAATCTCAAACCTATTATAGTTTTTCTCTAAAAATTTTTACCATATAACTTTAACCAGTTTTCATAAAATGATTTGAAGTCGATAATTCATAAAATTTATCTTTAAATAAGTTAATTAACTAATTTTTGGTTGTATAACATGTTTTATATATTATTTTTTTTAATTACTCGCCATACGTCTTCTATTGGATTTAAATCTGGACAATAGGGTCTTAAATAAATTAAATTAATATTTAATATTTCTGCTGCTTTTTGGACCATTTTTGCCGTATGAATTCTTATATTGTCTAATACTATATTAATTTTCTTTTCTGTACTTATTACCTCTTTTTTTAATGGATTTTCAATATTTTGTTTAATATTTTTTTCTTTTTCTGTTATCTATTTTTGTTTTGTTGTTGGGATCTTCTTTATTGCAAATTCTTTTAATTGATTTTAATGATTTTTCCTTTGATTTATCATCATACAATTTATTATTGATTTTATTTATTAATTCGTATTCTGAAGATAGTTCTTTTTTAATGTTTTTTTAATAAATTTGGAATGATTTATAGCTTTGTATAATAATTTACGTCCTTGTTCATTTTTTATATTTAAAATACAGAATTTACATAATGATATTAAAAAGGTAAATGCATTTGATTTTTTTGTTTTTTCAACATAATGGTTTGCAATTTTATTGATTAATAACCTATCATGTTGATTTTTATTCTGTTAGGAATTTTTGGAATTATATTTTTGTTTCCATATTCATAAAGAGTTCTTGAAGTATTTTGGAGTATTTTGGCAGGCCGTTTCATCCAAAATAACTAAAAATTCATTTTCCAAATCTATGTTTTATAAGTTTTTTTTAGATGTTTTTTTGCATCTTCTGGACGTGAAGAATACTTAATGAAGGGTTTTCCATAATTTAAGCCTAATTTTTTACGTATAATAGTCCAAACAGTTTTATAATCATGATTTATACCATATAACTCTTTGATAAGTTTTTGAACATCATCAATAGTATATGATTCCTCGCTAGAGGTAATAATTTCTTTTAATTCGACTAATTGTTCATTAGTTAGTTTTGGTTTACGCCCACAATTATGGTAATTAGAATACAAACCTTCTAAACCATTTTCATTATAATTTTTCACCCAACGTTCCCCAGATTTTCTACTTGCGTGAACATAATTAGAAGCTTGAGAAATCGTTTCACCCTGATACACCATACTTATAACAAGTAACTTTCTATACATGTCATAAGAATTCTTATATTCTTTCATAATATCCTTAATTTCATCCAATTCAAGATGCCCTTCAATTTTTTTGCTACGTTTTACCATGAATATTAATTTGTCATTTATATGGTATAAACTTTTTAAGAAAAACTATATAATAAATTATAGACCCAATACGAAAAAAACCTATTAACAGCATCTATATCTAAAATAGTCAAGTTAAATCAATAATCATAATGATTAAAAACATATAAATATATCTTAAATAATATAATATTAACATATATTCAATATAATTTGAATATAATTTGTTTAATTAATTAAAAAGGTGGATAATATTTTGAAAATTAATAGGATAATGTTAATTAGTATTGTTTTATTAGCTTTCTTATCATTAGGGGCTGTTAGTGCATTTGATAATTCAAATGATACTATTGGTAATAATATTGCTTTAGATGGTT